>CAYSFA010000055.1:0-14616 GCA_964430025.1 uncultured Anaerolineaceae bacterium
CATTTCCCATAGACTGGGAACCTGCACCCATAAATCCCTTGGGAATGAGACCACATTAATTTTCCTCAATTCAGGATCCAGGACGATCATCAATATGGCATCGGTACGATAACTACCATCGTTGGGTCGGATATCTGACCCAAGCAATAAAACTTTAATTTGGTTATCAAAGTTCGGGGTAACTTCAACCGGAATGTATTCTTCTTCTACTGGAGCAGCTGAGGCTGTCTTTTCTTCTGAAAAGTATTTCGCAACCGCAACCATGGTGGTGATCATCGTCAGACAAGCAAAAAAGATAAATAACACACTTAATACTGTGGTGAGATTGAATTGAGGATTGAAAGAGCCCTTAAAGAATTTCATCCCTCGAGAACCCGCCCCCCCCTTACTTTTCGGGGATTTGAAGTCCGACTTTAGTCCATTTTTCAATTTCTGCTGTAAGGATTCTAATACTTTCCTAGGCGATTTAAAATAGACCTTTGGAGCATCATTAATATTAAATATTGATGATTTTGTATTTACACTGGCAGGGTCTAAGTCCATTATAAAAACTTTCACTTTCAACATTATCTTTCTAAAAACCAATTTTAGATTGTCGAAATTGAATTTATGGAATATGAAATCAGGGAGGTACGATCTTAAAGTCTTCTTCTCTTTTTTGGGACTCGCCATCGATTTTCCAGACCAAGAATACCCATTAGCAGGATTCAATTTTTTCTGGTAACGAAATTGAGTATTTCTTTTGTTGTCGTAGAAATTATTCAATTTTTCTCTCTTTTATATTGATCTGTTTCGATTATAAGACCAAGCCGATTCAAATCAAAGGATTTTCGAAGTATTGTTGCCAGATTCATGCCAATCGGATTTAAATAAAGTGATTATGAGTAAAAACACCCATAATCACTTTCGATTCTGAACTGGGGAATTATATAAAAATGATTTGTGTATCTTCCGTCATATCGATAAATTCAGCTGCGGTAACAATGTCCTCTACCCCATCAACAAAGTCATCTTTGGTTAAATCCATCATATCCACCGACATTTTGCAGGCATACAAATGTGCTCCTGCATCTGCCAACATTTGGATAAATTCTCCTACTGGTGGAACATCCAGATCATCAATTTTGTCGCGCATTAATTTGGTTGCAAAAGCTGTCATACCAGGTAAAACACCCATGAGATTCGGAATCCCTAAATTGCCTGTTTTCAGCCCCATCATGCTCATTTTCATACTTGTATTGCCAACCGGTGCTAATTCCAGACGATCGACGCGGTGTTTGTTAATTAAATCCATCCCCCAAAAGGTAAAGAACAAAGTCACATCCACGCCATTCCCCAAAGCTGCCCACCCCATGATCAAGGCCGGGTAGGCCATATCAAGGGTACCTTTAGAGCAAATAAATGCCATTTTTCTTGGTTTTTCTTCCATTGTTTCCTTCTCCATCTAGATTTAAATAATTAACTAAACACAACCTTCAGGTTTTCCTAAACCAGCAATTTTTGCAACTTTTTTGGCTGGTCCCTTAGGGAACAATGAAAATAGATCTTTTGTGTTGACACCAGAGCCGCTAGTAATTGCACGTAGTGTAGGGGACGCACCGGTAGACCCAGCACTTTCACGACTGAAGTTAATCACTTTCCAATGGGCTTCCGTCAATTCTGCTATTCCTTCTTCTTTGGCCAATTCAATTGCGATCTCTTTTGTCCACTCACCAGGATTCACCAGGAATCCTTCTTCATTTACTTCCACTGTTTTCCCTGCGATTTCTTTACTTGCCATAATTCACTCCTTTAGATTTATATAGTTTCCTAAGTAATATTAAAACGTTTTTCCCAATCAACCCATTTACCAGCCATAGTCATGGTTGGAGCCAGGGGCACTTTTCTGCCACGCATCAAAATATTCCAATACATCCACTGGAAGGATAATTTTCCAAGATGGTTGAGTCTGGTTTCCTGTAATAATGAAAAGGGTCCAACTCCCGGGACCGGAAACAAGCCTGGTAAAGGCTCCTGATCGTAATTAAAATCTAACAAGACACTTTTTCCATAACCAGATTCGATAAAGCAATTGGTATGTCCATCGAATTTCTCTTCTAATTCTTTTCCCTCGGTGTAGCGTTTGAAGTTTTCCCCAAAAAGGTCTACCGCATAGTGTGCTACCGAGCCTGCTTTTGAAGTTGGGGCGTTGGATGCATCCCCTAACACAAAAATGTTGTCAAATTTATCAGAAAGGAAGGTGTGTTTGTTAACCGGAGAGTAATTTAAATCATCGCCCAATCCTGATTTTCCGACCACATCTGACCCTTTATTTAATGGTACAGTGACCAAGAGATCATATTCAATTTCCCGTTCATCATAGGAAACGATCTTTTTTGCATCTGGTTCTGCTCGTTCTATATAAAAATCAGCTTCCACTTTGATGTTTTTACGGTCGAGCATATCACCAATTAATTTGGAGGCAACCGGTTTAGTGAAGGCACCTGAATTCGGGGTAGCATAAACTAATTCAACGCGATCTCGAATACCTTTTTTGGTGAAATAGGAATCAGCCAGCATGAGAAACTCCATTGGTGCTACCGGGCATTTGATTGGATTTTCGACAACATTCATGACCAATCTGCCACCTTTGAAATTCTTCATACTGTCAGCTAAAGCTACAGCGGTTTTCAAAGTGTAGAAAGAGTGAATTGTCTTTCCCCATTCATGTTCAGCCATCCCTGGGGTTTCTTCCGGGTAAATGTCACAGCCTGTAGCGATCACCAGAAAATCATAGTCCAGGATGGTATTGTCCTGTAATACAACCTTATTATTCTCTGGTTGGATCAATTCAACTTTGGTTTGAAGCATTTTTACCTTGGAAGGGATATATTTAGCCTTAGACTTGACCAATTTCTCTGCGGTTGCCATCCCAAATGGAACGAATATATATCCAGCCTGGTAATAATGAATGGGATCTTCATCAACGATCGTAATCTGCCATTGTGTTAAATCCATCAGGTGTACCAGGTGGTTTGCAACCATGGTTCCCGCTGTCCCTGCCCCTAAAACAACAATTTTCTTCATTCCCTCACTCCTTATAATTTTTGTGTTAAATTAGCAATTTGTTGTAAACGTTCCATAAAGGCGGTACGTTCACTTAAGATACTTTCAACAGCCATCGCAGCTGCTTGTGGTTGCATGGATAAGTGTGTTTGTTCTTCTAGAGATAAGCGGCGCACCTTCTTGGCTGCTTCCATCAATTTTTCTTCGTCAATTCCACATGACCTAGCTGTTTTTATCAATCTTTCTATCTCGACGGATTTATCTGATTCGCTTAAAAAGAACTCACCAGCCATAAATACCCCCTGCTTTTTGTTTTGATTAAGAATGACAGAGCCAAAGTAGGACAAACCTGTCTGGGACGTAAAAATTTCTGAACGGCCTTTAATTTGTGATGCTATATCTCGCCAGAATATTTGGTACATTTTTTTTCCGGCTTCATTAGCCATCAACAATTCACATACTGGTCCCGGTTGGCTTATTTCTGTCACCCTCTCACCATTCTGATCAATAATTAAGGCGCTACATTGGCTAACAGAGGTAAAAAGGTTTTGAATCGTTTGAACACAATGTATCGGGAAAACGGATTCATTTTCTTCAGACACAACAATCTCAACCGGATTACCGCTCAGCAGACGCTCCACCTCTCGTTGGGGAAAACGCCACTGGTTACCAATTTTCACACCTTTTAACCGCCCATCCTGGAGCATTCGATAAACAGTAATGCGATCAACTTTGAATAAATCCTGAACTTGTTTTGTTGTGAGTAACGTTTCCATTTGCAACTCTTTGTTATATCATGTTATATATTGTTATATTAGTTTGTTGTGCATCTTTTCACAAGTGATGAATATCACAAAGGATATTATGACAATTTTATGACGTGGAAAAATAAAAAAATCAGATTATCTACAATCTGATTTTTTTTTATTTTATGTGTTCGTTTCGACTCTATTTTGCTTTATCAATAAAGTTTTTAAGGTCTTCAGTTACCTGGATTAATGAAGGTTTATGGGTGTACATCATATGCCCGGATTGATAGTAAGTCATGCTGATATTTTTACGCAATTTTTCTGGTAATTCAATATGATTGAACGTGTATTGTGTTGCAAAATATGGTGTTGCAAGGTCAAAATAACCATTGCATACAATCACTTTCAAAAAAGGATTTGAACGAAACGCATTACGTAATTGCTCACCAGTATTTACAAACTGGTTCTCATGTTTTTCATATTTCCAGGTCTCATAAAGGCTGATCAATATTTCATAATGACGATCAATTTCCACTTCCAGATCACGCCTTACGTAATCATAGAGAGTGGCTGTATAAGCACCCAGAATGGCGTCGTAGGAAGGATCACTTTCGTAATACTCCCCTGCTTCGTCTTTGTCGAAGCCAGTGTAACGGCTGTCCAACCTCCCCACTGTGATTCCCTCATCACGACGAAGTTCTTTGGTGAAACGATGAATATCGATTCGCAAATTGGTTTGATCAATGTACTTCTTTGACAATCCAGTAAAAAGAGCTAGTTTATCAATGATTGATTTTCTTTCTTTAACAGTTAGTTGACTTCCCTTCATCAAGGCTAAGGTATATTCATTCAACGCGAATTCCTCTACCTGCCCAAGCGTCTTGTTTAGATCCTTCTGCAATTCCGGTGTTAATTTTTTGTGATACCAGGCCGTTGCGGTATAAGTTGGTAAAAAGAGGATGAAAGGCAAATCATTGCCTGGAGTAAAACGGGCTGTAATGAAGTTCAAAATTGAAGAAACCAACATGATCCCATTAAGATACATTCCATATCGAGATTGGAGGAATTCTGACAATCCCCCAGCCCTAGTGGTTCCATAACTTTCACCAATCAGGAATTTTGGAGAAGGCCAGCGTTTGTTTCTGGTAGTCCAGAGACGGATAAATTCCCCAACAGATTCGACATCCTTTCGTAAGGAATGGAATTGTTCCGGTTTTTCTTTTGGCACTGCACGGCTATACCCGGTGCTGACCGGGTCAATAAAAACAAGATCCGTATGGGTGAGAATAGAATATTCGTTATCCACCAATTGATAAGGAGGTGGAAGGGGATTACCTTCATCATCAAAAAGTACCCGCTTGGGTCCTAAGAGTCCGAGATGCATCCAAACTGAAGACGAACCGGGACCACCATTAAAGGAAAAAGTCACCGGACGTTTGCTTGAATCATTAACTCCATTCAAAGTATAAGCAATGTAGAAAATGGATGCTTTCGCGATTTCTCCATCTTCCACATTTTCTTCTTTTAAGATAATTGTTCCAGCGGTTGCAGTGTACTCCAGTTTTTTCCCACCAATCATGGTTGCATGTTGGGTTACGGAGATAATTTCTTTAGGTGCTTTTTCATGATCAATCTGATTGGAATCTTCGGTCATAATTTCTCCTGTATTTTTGGATTTCTTTATTTATTTTCCAAATTTATTATACGTCTGAACCAGTCTTCTTACCATTCGCCCGGTATTGGAATAATGTTGTAAAATCACTAAGAGGTGTCATGATTCATTTACGTTCGATCCAAACAAGAAATCTTGAAGATGCACCGGCTGCGTACCCATTCAATTTGCCATTAATTCAACAATTCAAAAGTCTCACCTTTCAATCACCTGTGACTTTTTTTGTTGGGGAAAATGGATCTGGAAAATCTACTTTAATAGAGGCAATAGCAGCAGCTGTCGGGTCTATTGTGGTAGGCAGTGACAATATTCAAACTGATATTTCCATGCAACCTGCCCGGAAACTCGCCAATCACCTGCAATTGGTTTGGAATAAACGCACCAGGAAAGGATTCTTCCTGAGAGCAGAAGACTTCTTCGGTTATGCAAAACGTATGGCTAAATTGCGAGCAGAAATGCAAGCTGACTTAGAAGAAGTACAAAACCAAAGCCGTAATCGTTCCGTTTTAGCACAACAACTTGCGGAGATGCCTTTCAAACGAGAAATTTACGAAATGAAGGAAAGTAAAACGGATTCATTGGATCATGTTTCGCATGGGGAAAGTTTTTTGCAGTTGTTTCAATCACGTTTTGTACCCAATGGTCTCTACCTGCTGGATGAACCGGAAGCACCTCTTTCACCTTTACGGCAGTTATCTTTGATTACCTTGATTAAACAGATGATCACAGAAGATGCTCAATTCATCATTGCGACCCACTCTCCCATATTAATGGCATTTCCCGACGCAGAAATTCTTAATTTTGATGAAATTCCTATTCGACCTGTAGCTTACGATCAGCTTCAACATGTAGAAATCATGAGAGGATTCCTCAATAATCCAAATGCATATCTCAATCACCTCTAACCGATTTGCTTTCTCTACACGATGAACTTGCAAAAATATGATTTGGGTATAAAATAGTTATGTTTTCGTTGTGGAGGGCATAACGAAAGCCAACAAAAAGGGTTATTACCTTTGAGAGTTAAATGGAAAATTAGATAAACATAGCAAGCCCCTGATGAACAGGCAAATTACAAATTTTAAAGGTCAGGAAGGAATCCCATTATGAGTTCAATCTCCCAAGGTGTAAAACCTAGTTTGGCGATTAAAACACGCAGTCGCAATTACTTGTTGTATATGATAATTTTTATGGGTCTGGTTGCAATCATGGACCAATATTTATCCACCATTAAGACAACCGCTCTCCCCTATATTCTGGAAGAATACCAGCTTTCCGCATCTCAATTTTCTTACCTTGAAGCAGCTTATTTAGCATTTACCTTCTTGATTTTTTTGTTGAATGGGTTAACTGACATCATTGGTAGACGACTTTCTATCCTGATTTTGATCGTAATCATGGGTTTGGCATCATTCGGTGTTCTTTATTTCACCCCCAGTATTCATTGGTTCATGATTATGTACACATTAGCCATTTTCGCTACAGTTTCAAATATGTGGACAATACCGGTGAGTGAAGAATCTCCAGCGGAAAAACGAGCAAAATATGTGGCTGTAGTTTACATCATCGGTTTAATTCCCCTCCAGGCACTATTACCCCCATTATTAATGAACACTTTAGGACTAAGTTGGAAATGGATGTACGGAATCATGTTCATTTTCATGGTGCCCTTATTGATCATGTGGGCATTTATGAAAGAAACCAATCGCTTTGAAGTAATTCAAGCGGAAAGAAAAAGAGGAACCCGGAAAAATCATTACTTTGGTTTGGGGGTAATTGATCGCAAAGATGTCCGTTATATTCTCATCTCAGCGTCGATATGGTTTGCCTGGCTCACCTACCAATTCTTCTATTATTGGGCAGGCTACTATTTCATGACAATCAATGGCTATACCCTGGGACAATGGTCAACTGTTCTCCTCATCACCCTTATTTTTGCGATGGTCGGTGGCTATCTGAGCGGCTGGATTATGGATCGTATCGGCAGAAAACCTGCACTAATCGCAGGTTGCGTTGGATTGGCTTTGGTTTTGGTTCTTATGGGCTTTGGCGAGGGCTTTTTATTACCCATTGCAGCAGTATTGATGGGCTTCTTTACTTCATTTACCTATACATGGATTGTTGTTTATATTCCGGAAGTTTTTCCAACAGAACGCCGTGGGGCTTGTATGGGTTGGACAACAACCGTTGCCCGCGCTTCTTACGTGATTGGACCATTATTGACTGGTTATGTTCTCAGTCTCTTTCCAACCATGGAATGGTTCTGGGTGGTCGGTGCAGTTGTAATTCTCCTGCCAATCGCTATCGTTTTCTTCTTGAAACCAACAGAAACCAATAAACAAGAACTGGAAGAAATTGAAGTAGCTCGTTCATAACCGTTCCTCATTGAAATATTACCCAAAAAGAGCTGACTTTAAGGTCAGCTCTTTTTTTTTGTTTTCACACTCACGAGGATTCCTGCAAACGATGTTCAATTTCCTGCCATCGCTGATACGTGATTGAAATCTCCTCCTCCAGGGTATTTATTCGGGCTGCTGATTTAGATAACTCATCTTCCGATTGCTCATAGAACGTTGAGGAAGACATATTTTGAATCAACTGCTGATATTCGGATTCGAGTGCTTCAATTCTTTTCGGAAACATGTCCAGCTCTTCTTCCAGTTTTTTTCGTTCCATAAAATTTACCTTCTTAGGAACTTCTGGTTTTATCTTCTGAGTATTTTTTCCAGGGTAATTGTTTTTTGAGATTTCATCTAATCGTTGAGTTTTTGGAGTATCTTTTTGAAGGTTACCCCAATCATCATACCCCCCAATAAATTCCATGACATTTCCATCCGGCATAACGACCAAGGTACTGGTAACCAAATTATTCAAGAAGGCTCTATCATGACTGACCAGAAGCAATGTCCCTTGATACTCCAGCAAAATATTCTCCAGAATTTCAAGTGTTTCTAAATCAAGATCATTTGTGGGTTCATCCATCACCAGCAGATTGGAAGGTAATGTAAACAACCTTGCCAGTAATAAACGATTTCGTTCACCTCCCGAAAGAACTTCAATCGGGGCATGTACCCGCTCTTTTGGGAACAAGAAATCCTCCAAATAACCATAGACACTGCGGTTAAGTCCATTAATGGACACCATATCCCGCCCTTGGGCGACATTCTCATAAACTGTTTTGGTTTCATCCAATTGGGAACGTGTCTGATCGAAATATGCAATTTCCAGGTTCGTACCAACTTGAATCATTCCATTTTTTGGTTGTAAATTCCCAATTAATAAATTTAATAATGTCGTTTTTCCTGAGCCATTCGGGCCTACTATGCCCACTTTATCCCCACGTTGTAAAGTAAAGGAGAAATTATCAATAATGGAATGGCTGTCATACCCGAAATTAATATTTTCGGCTTCCAACACCAATTTCCCGGATTTACGAGCTTCCTGAATTTGCAGCTTGACTTTTCCTGGCTGTTCGCGACGTTCTTTACGAAGCTGCCGTAAACGTTTCAATGCACGCACTCGACCTTCATTGCGGGTACGGCGTGCTTCGATTCCCTTTCGAATCCATTGTTCTTCCTGAGCAAGCTTTTTATCAAAGACAACCTGTTGTGCTTGTTCAGCATCAAGATAAGCTTCTTTCCTTTTCAAAAAGGTTGCGTAATCACAATCCCAGTCAAAAATTTTTCCTCGATCCAATTCCACAATCCGCGTGGAGAGATTTTGTAGAAAAACACGATCATGCGTAATAAATACCAGGCTCCCTTTCCAGCGAGTAAGGAAATCCTCTAACCAGATAATCGATTGGATATCCAGGTGGTTGGTAGGCTCGTCCAATAACAAGAGTTGAGGATCAGATACCAACCCTTTGGCCAGGAGAACGCGGCGTTTCATCCCGGTTGATAGCGTTTCAAATTTTTCATTTGCGTCTAGTTGCATGCGGCTTAGAATTTTCTCTACCTGAAGATGAGAACGCCATTCGATTTCTTCTGACGGCCAATCAAAAGTCATGTCTTTCAACCCAAGGGAAACTACTTCTATGATTGATCCGCTAATAGTTCCTGGCACTTCCTGGGGAAGGTAAGCTATACGCAAGTCTTTTTGACGCGAAATCACCCCACCTTCCGGATTAATATCGCCCAATATCAATTTAAGCAGGGTCGTTTTCCCCATGCCATTGCGGCCGATCAACCCAATTCTTTCAGATTCATCAATCCGAAAGTTTACTTCTTCTAAAAGGAATTCTCCTCCAAACCCGAAGGTGACTGTATCAAAATTTACATAGTTAATCATTATCAATGCCTATCGAAGCCAAAATTCGTCGCCGCTGGATTATACATTCATTTGAGTTCAAATCACTAAACATCATACTATAACTCAACTAAAAGGAGACGAGATGGAAATTATAAACCGAATAATCACTGCACTGACCGAATTACACCCTATTCATGCAATGTTTGTTCATTTTCCGATTGCATTAACCGGTGCTGCCTTTGTTTTCGTATTATTAGCGTGGTGGCGAAATAAAAAAGCATTCGAACAAACTGCTTATTACAACATGATCCTGGCATCCATCAGCACACTTTTTACAGGAGCAACCGGTATCTACGATAATAACCTGATTTATGATGGAGATGCTCCGTTTGCCAGCACAAAAATATTTTTAGGGATAACTCTCGCAGCTCTTTCATTTGGTTTGGTGATCATTCGAGCAAGAAAACCGGACCTGTTTGATCGCTCACGGTTCCTTTATATCCTGGTAATTGCTGTATGTTTTTTGATCGCACTGGTTTTAGGCTTCTTAGGTGGCTCAATCCTATTTGGTTTTTAGTGAGGTGAAAATGAAATTATTTCGAATACTAATAATAACTAGTGTTTTTCTGTTATCAGCTTGTTCCACCAACTCGGAAGTTCCTCCTGAACCAACAACACCACCGACATTGGAACAACTATCTGTAACAGAGGAATTAGAAAGTCCGACTCTTTCTCCCACCGAAACGGAAGAGGTTCTTCCCTCATCCACAACCGTACCAACAGATACTGTTGCTGTTGAGGTGGAATCTGGAGTTAGTTTTAGTAACGATGTTTTTCCGATCATTAATAATCGGTGTATGAATTGTCATGGAGGGGAAAAAATCGAAGAAGGGCTCAATATGTCTTCATATATGGGCTTAATGGCTGGATCCGTGAATGGATCGGTGGTAATCCCGGGTGATCCGGAAAACAGCTTGTTTATAGAGTTGGTTGCCACACAAAAAATGCCAAAACGTGGAGCAAAATTAACCCCAGCCCTGGTTCAGATTTTTAGTGAATGGGTTGCGCAGGGAGCTTTAGATAATTAGGATAATTCAGATTATTCAAATCAAATAAGAAAAATTCCTTCGCCCAAAATTCGGAAGATCAGCTAGAATAGGGAACGTGGTTAATCTTCCGAATCTTGATTTTAAAAAAGTCTATCAGTCCTTTCGCGCTCCAATAACTGAACTGGACTGTGGACAGAAATGTTTGGTTCATAACCCGCACAAAATCCCTTTTTGTTGCGATTTATCTTATGCGGTTCCGGCCATTTATCACGAAGAATGGCAATACCTTAAAGATAATAGCGACCTGTGGCATATTCTGTCCGACCAGGAAAAACAAATCGGAAACGTTTATCAGAATAATCTTCCTGATGAGTTGCCCGAAAACATGCTTTACTTAGCATGCCTTGGGGTGCACCATTGTCAACGAGATTTTCGTTCGCTTAGCTGCCGGCAATTCCCTTTTTTTCCTTATATCACTGAAGATTTCCGATTTATCGGATTAGCATACGAATGGGAGTTTGGAAATTACTGTTGGGTTATTAGTAATCTAAACCAGGTATCCCAACCCTATCGTAAAGAATTTATAGACACCTTTGATAAGTTATTCAATCTTTGGCCGGAAGAAATGGAAAGCTATGCAATAAAATCCGCTGAAATGCGATCCGTTTTTATAAACAGAAACCAACGAATTCCCATCCTGCATCGGAATGGAAAAGATTATTTGCTCAGCCCAGCATCCGAAAGAATGCAGATTTGTTCAGCATCAAAATTTCGAAAATTTTCACCTTATCTTACATCCTGACAATAAAAGCGAAAACAATAATGCCAATTCAACCAAAATCAACTTCAAACATCAATCGAGGATATGAATTTGCCATTCTAGGAGCCCTACTCCTCTCCACTACTTCCATCCTTATCCGCCATTTGACCGTATCTTATCAAATTCCTGCCCTCATCCTCGCGTTTTGGCGAAATGTTTTTGTGGTGGGAACATTAGCCCTGGTTCTCCTATTCATCAACAAAAAATTTTTACGGTTGGATCGAAATCATTATAAATTCATGATCATTTTCGGGCTAATCGTCGCAATTTTTAATTCATTTTGGACACTTTCCGTCTCCATCAATGGAGCTGCCGTGGCAACCGTGCTGGTATATTGTTCTGCTGGGTTCACAGTCATTCTTGGAAGATGGATTCTGCATGAACGCCTGACCTGGATCAAAATTGTCGCTGTCATTCTCAGTCTTGGCGGAACCGTCCTGGTAGCCGAAGCCTACGAACCCAGCATGTGGAACACCAACCTATCAGGCATTCTGACTGGTGTTCTGTCTGGCCTCTCCTATGCGATTTACAGCCTGATGGGGCGAACCGCTTCAAATAAAGGGGTTTCCCCTTGGACCACGCTTCTGTATAGTTTTGGTTTCGCCGGAGTATTCCTGTTACTTTTCAATCTCATTCCAGGTGATTTTTTCATCGGAAAAGCTGTGGTTGCCAGTGATTTGCTTTGGTTGGGTACCCGCTGGGATGGGTGGATTATTTTGGTTTTGTTAGCTGCCATCCCCACCCTGGGCGGGTTCGGTTTCTATAATGTTAGTTTGAGTTATTTACCCTCCAGCATTGCCAATTTAATCACAACCACGGAACCAGCTTTTACAGCGGTCAGTGCGTACCTGATCTTATCAGAACGGTTGACGCCAATCCAAATTATTGGAAGCATTATCACTTTGTCCGGTGTGCTATTCTTAAGATTGTTTGAAAACTATAATAGACTCAAGAAAAATGACCTGGAACCTGTGAAACCTCAGGAGGAATTCACCAATGGATAACCAAATAACCCAATGGTTATTAGAATCTTCCATCCCCACCATTCGTTACAAAACTTTACTAAATCTAACAAACCTGCCTGCCGAACACTCTGATTGCCTAAAAGAATATCATAACATTCAACAAATGGGGGTCGTTCCCTCAATTCTGGACCAACAAGTAGAACCAGGTCGCTGGAAATATTCACATCAATATTACACACCCAAATTTACCAGCACACATTGGAGCATGATGTTGCTGGAAGAATTGAATTGTGACCCACAGGAACCGAGATTTCAGGCGGCTGTCGAAGCGATACTATCTCTAACCCAAAAAGGGGTTAATGGATACACACAGGATAATAATCCAGGATTCACCTGTTTGTGGGGAAACATCATTCGCTATTGCGTTTACGGTCAAAGGTATGATGACCCACGTCTGCAAAAGATGATTGAATTAACAGCGAATAGTTTACAGAATGAACGCTGTAAGTGCGCTTGGAACTATCAACTGCCTTGTGTATGGGGAGCAGCTCGTTCTGTATGGGGTTTACTTGCCATTCCAAATAATGAACGCTCGCCAATCGTAGAGAGTGCGATTTCAAAAGGGATTGAATTTATCCTCGAAAATGTCAACTTAATCATCGATCTGCAAACAAGCTTAGTCGAGAAGAAAACTCATCCTACCTGGTATAAATTAAATTTCCCGATTTTTTATCAGGCAGACATTTTGTTTGTCTTGCGGCTTGTCGATGAGTTAAGTCTATTTGACCATCCTCTGGCGCAGAAAACACTCCAATGGTTGCAGTCGAAACAAAAAAAAGACGGAAGATGGCAAGGATCCAGTCCGTTTCGAAATCGAACTTATTCAGAACTGGGTGACAAAGAAGAAACAAATCGCTGGGTTACCCTCCTGGCATCAACGATATTAAACAACGCGAGGAATCATGCTTGAATGGTATGAATTTATTTTCATTGGTCTAGCTTCTTTAGCAGGGGGTTTCATAAATGCGATTGCGGGAGGTGGCACTTTAATCACATTTCCGGTGCTAACTGCAGTAGGCCTGCCTGCTGTGGTTGCGAACATTACCAACACAGTGGCACTAAGCCCAGGATACTTGGGGGCTACTATTGCCCAATGGGATGATTTAAAAAGTCAAAAAAAGAGAATGCTTCTATTCATCCCAGCAGCAATAATTGGGGGAATAATAGGAGGAATCCTATTGCTCAATACAGGCGAGAAGTTGTTTCGCTCCCTGGTCCCTTTTTTGATTCTGCTTGCATCAGTTTTATTAGCAGTGGGTGATCCGTTAAGAAATTTCATTAATCGAAAACTTAGTACACGCGGCGCATCGCTTGAGCACATCCAATATGCCATCTTACCAGTCATACTAGCAGCTATGTATGGTGGCTATTTTGGCGCAGGATTAAGTGTCATTGTGTTGGCAGTGCTCGGTTTCCTTATCAATGACTCTCTCACCCGGCTGAACGCACTCAAACAGTCAATTTCCTTTTCTGTAAATATTGCTGCCGCTATATTCTTTGTTTTTTCCGGACAGGTAAACTGGTGGGCTGCTTTGGTGATGGCAATCTTTGCCATTATTGGGGGTTCCTTGGGCGGAAGATTAGCAGGAAAAATCAAACCATCCACTTTGCGATGGACTGTGGTCACAATCGGGGTAGTCGTGGCAATAATTTATTTTATTCGTTGAGAAAACATTATTGAATAAGTGATGGAAAATAGTTTTTTGGAATTTCTCTTTCCATCTCAAGTTCAGCATTGAAAGCAATCCGGAGTAACACATGCTCCTGCCAATGATTACCCATTGCTTGCATGCCAATTGGCAATCCCTTTGAATCATAACCAACAGGAAAACTAATCGCGGGCAGTCCTGTCAGGTTTCCCGGAAAGACGTAACGCATATATTCAGTATCTGTGGATAAATCTGACCACGCTATTGATGAATTGCCCATCGGAATCGGTTGAGCAGTTTTGGCGGTCGCTGGAGAAATGATACCATCCACTTCGGAAAATATCTCTTGAAAAATT
>CAYSFA010000055.1:14626-16977 GCA_964430025.1 uncultured Anaerolineaceae bacterium
TTCGAAGGGCACGGGTGCGGACACGTTGGGCTTGTATGTAGTCAGAAGAGGTCAATTCCTCTCCCAAAACCAGGCTTAATCGTACTGATTCGCCCATCTCATTTCGTTTGGAACGATGTTGGCGCATACATAATGCCATTTCAGAAAGAATGGTAACTGCATGGGAAACTCGCATTTCATCAAGTTCCGGGATCTTAATTTCAATGATCTGAGCCCCTCGTTCTTCAAACCTAGCCAGCATTTCGCGAACCGAAAGCACAATTTCAGGGTCAGCATGTTCATTCCAGTCAGGGTAAACCCCCAACCGTAATCCCTGTAAGTCTGGTTTATTCCATTTCTCCAGGTTCACAGGAGGTTGTAATAACGTGTTTTCATCTTTAGGATCCGGACCAGCGATAACTGAATAAACCAGTGCAGCATCATAAACACTGGCAGCAATTGGCCCCAAATGTGCCAAACTCCAACATAATGGAAAAGCACCATACTCACTAACTCTCCCAAAAGTGGGTTTTAACCCCACCACACCACACAAAGCAGCCGGGATACGAATAGACCCTCCACCATCCGCTCCGATGGCCGCAGGAACCAACCCGGCGGCTACCACTGCAGCAGACCCACTCGAACTACCACCAGGATCAGCGTCCAGATTGTATGGATTTCTAACCGTCCCATGATGTACGTTTAAGCCATTCGGCGCAATCCCAATTTCATGCATGTTTGTTTTTCCGACCAACAATGCCCCGGCCGCCCGTAAGCGTGCAACAACAGTTGAATCCTCAAATGCCGGTGACTTTCCCAGGAAGGAAGTGCCGACCGTGGTTGGATATGGATACATATCAATTTCATCTTTGATAGCAATCGGCACACCATCCAGTGAGCCTAACCTTTGACCTGCCTGCAATCTCCTTGTGGCAATTTCAGCTTGATTTATTAGGTCATCTTTATTGGTGGATGAAAAAAGGCGCATTGGTTTTTCCAGTTGTTCGGTAATTTGAATATTGCGCCAGATCTGTTCTGCAATTTCCACGGGATTGGAAGTGTTGCTTTGATAAGCTTTGCCGTACTCATAAGCGGTTACGTAGGATAACTTACTTCCCTGACTCTCAGTTTCCTGAAATCCAATTGGTTTTTTCGAAACAACTTTTGGCTTCACTAATGGGTAAAAAGTTGGCACATCCTCGACATATTTGGTTCTCAATTTTGGGATACCACCATTTTCCAATAATGAATTTAATAGAATGGCTTTCCCTAATTTTGTCTCGAGAAAATTGGTGAAAATTGCCAACCAATTGCCGGATAATTTTGGTAATTTTAATGTTTTCAATTCGTAAGCGCTCATCTACCAATCCTTCTTGTCTGGATTTTTGATAATAAATAATCTATCAGGAATGTGATTGTAGCACAATCAAGGGGTTATTCTATCAAAAATTTATCCATACCAGATTGAATTATTTATGTTTCTTCAGCATAATAAGGATAGTTTCTTTCTCTACTATTTTCATTGTGCTGAAAGGGAAGTATGGCTGCCTATATTATTGTCGATATTGAAATTACCGACCCGGAAAATTATGAAACGGTAAAAAAATTGACACCGCCTATTGTTGCCAGGTATGGTGGAAAATATTTAAGCCGTGGTGGGATGACAGAAGTTATTGAAGGTGACTGGCATCCCAAACGTTTGGTAATCATCGAATTCAAGGACTCACAGCAAGCAAAAAATTGGTTAGATTCACCAGAATTTGCTCCCATACGAGAACTGCGGGCAAAAACGACAATTACCAGAATGGTATTAACAGAAAGCGAAGCAAACTTAATCCCACCTGGGTAAAAAAATTATTACCAGTCACACCTTAAAGACTTTACCTTTTTGTGACTTTGTTTTGACACAGCGACATGGTATGGTTAACCCAGGTGTAACAATGAGAATGAATTTTCGTGAACCAATCAATGCAATAACTCACCTTTTTGCAGCTTTAGGCGCTTTGTTTGGGTTAGTTGTTTTATTGATTTTTGGATGGGGTAATTTACCAAAAATTCTAACATTTCTTGTGTATGGAATAAGTCTAATCCTATTATTTTTGGCCAGTGGAATTTATCATGCGGTCAACACAAAGCCATCCACACTTGGAAGACTTCGCAAACTGGATCATTCTGCCATCTACCTGCTCATCGCAGGGACATACACACCGATCTGTATCCATTTCTTCAGTGGTTTCTGGCAATATGGCATGGTCATCTTAATCTGGAGCCTCGCCATCATAGGTATCCTGGTTAAATTATTTATTATTAATGCCCCGCGCTGGGTAACCGCAGGGATCTACCTGATCATGGGTTGGTTGGCTATACTTGGG
>CAYSFA010000056.1:0-16947 GCA_964430025.1 uncultured Anaerolineaceae bacterium
GTGGTGGTGGAGATTTTGCCCTAACCCAATCAAAAAAACTCGGCTACAATTAGGCGGGAGTTTTTATGCGCACGATTGTAATCATTTTTTCAGCCAATTCCGAATGGCAGGCAGTCCGGTCTGTTCAGCGCGTCACCTTTGTGGAAGCCACTCCCTTTGGGGAATGCTTCGCGATCCCCGGGAAGCTGGGTATGCTGATTTTCATGCAGGGAGGCTGGGGGAAGATCTCCGCAGCAGCCAGCGCGCAATATGCGATCTCTCATTGGAAGCCGGATTTGGTGATCAACCTGGGCACCTGCGGGGGGTTTGAAGGCCTGGTGCGGAACGGCGAGGTGCTGCTGGCAGAACGTACGCTGGTGTACGACCTGATTGAACAAATGGGTGATCAGCAGAAAGCGCTGGATCATTACACCGTTGATCTGGATTTGAGCTGGCTGCGGGAGCCCTATCCTCAACCGGTGCACAAGGGATTGCTGCTCTCAGCTGATCGTGATATTCTGCCGGAGCAGGTCAATTGGCTGCGGGAGTCTTTTGGGGGGATTGCCGCGGATTGGGAATCGGGGGCAATTGCCTGGGTATGTCAGAAAAACAAGACGCGCTGCCTGATCTTACGGGCTGTCAGCGACCTGGTGAACACGGACGGTGGCGAAGCCTATCAGGATATTGAGGTCTTTCATCAGGCTACCCAACAGGTTATCACTGTGCTGTTAGATTATCTACCTGCCTGGCTGGATTGCGTTGATTTTTCTTAGAGTAGTTGCCATCTAAGGCTTTTGGGCGACCACGCCGATCCAGGAGCTGTCGTCCGTAAGGGGCGAACCAGTCAGGTCACTCCACAGGCTGTCCACACGGAAGCCACCTTTGATGAGCTCAGCGCTAATTGTTTGCTGGGTGAAGTCCTGAAACCAGTTGTTATAGACTGAAAGACGTCCATCCGCTTCGATCACGATGTACTGATCGAGGTATATATTCTGTTCTGGGTAATCAAAGCCGTTCTCCAGCACCAGGTGAGGGCCGGGTTTCCAGAAACCTTTTTCGACGGCATACCAGGCATTTTTCTGCCCCCAAATTTTGCGACCTTCGGGGGTAGAGACGTCCAGGACGAAGTGACCGCCTGGTTTGAGGGCATTCTTCACGTTTTCGAGCAGCTGGCTGCGTTGCTCAGGGTTGAGGGGGCAGTAATCGCCATAGATTAGGAGTGCTACATCATATTTCTCGTGCTCTTTGAGAGTCAGGTAATTCTGATAGCGGTAGATGATTTCCAGTCCTTGCTCACGTGCCTTTTCGATGGCGTAGTTGATCGAATTACCGGAGTAGTCCACCCCGGTTACCTGAAAACCCTGCTGCGCCAGACGGGTGGCATACAAGCCTGGCCCACAGCCTAAGTCCAGCACGGCATCTCCGATTTTGAGATCCAGATAACGGGTGATCCATTGTACTGTTTTATCGATCGTTTCGAACTTGCGGCTGGCTGCCTCAATATTCTGGTCCAGATGGGTAGCCAGCATCTGCTTCGAGATGTGAGGATCATCCCAGAATAGCGGTTCGCCAGGGGTGAAGGGTTCCGGTTTTTCTTGCATAGGGATGATCATGTCCAGGTTGAGATAGCCGAAGTTGAATAGATAATTAGGTTTTTTGGGGATTGGTTGATTCATTATTCAAGTCCTGAATTCTGGATAGTGGAACTTACATCTGTATTATAGACTACTTCGAGGGTCTGGAAGCGTGCCCAGGGTGTGCCTTCGTCCATCCAGGTGACGTTGGCGCGGATGGGTTGGAGAAATTGGCCGAGCTTGCTCCATTCGGCTACCTCGTTGACCCACAGGGTCTTGTTGGGGCTGTCCGCGGCTTTGTATCGCATTGATTCCATGGATAGCAGCAAGCCTGAATCGGAGTCGAAGGTGACTGTGAAGCGCTCCTCTTCCTCGTTGAAAGGCACCACCAGGATTGCGCTACTTTCATCAGCAGGCTCCCAACGCACGCGTGGGTCGGTGACCCACACGGAAGGCATCCAGATCGCTTCTGCCCACAACGCCAGGTTGGCAGCCTGGTCCACCTGCTCGCCTTCGCTTACCCCGAAGGGTAGTTCCAGGCGGGCGGTACCGTTCAAGAAATGCTCATTGACTTTGAAGAAGGGTAAGCCAAAGATGGTGTTTTCGATGTAATGGCGGTAATCCTGCCCGGTCTGGTGGATGAAGCGGAATCGGGCGGGCAGTGTGAGACCGTTAATGCGTAGATGCCCCGTGCCGGAGATGACGGCTGATTCGATCAGTGGGATTTCATCACCGTATAGTTCGGTATAAAAACGGGTTACTGGATCAGGCAAATTGTCCGGAAGGGGGATCGTATTGAGTTCAGTGGTGAAGAGGGGAAAAGAAGGGAAGGGTTTGGGTTGAATCTTCAAACCGATAAAGACAACCAGGATTAGCAAAACGAGAATTGATACAATTAATAAGAATGGTTTCATAAAAACTCCTGGGGAGGATGATACTATAGTGCCAAAAACCACCAAGGGGTAAAGGGTGGGATTTCTCCTGTACTATCAGCGCACACGACCCTGGCCAGATGGATAGATTCTTTGAAAGAATCAGGTTATCAGTACCAAATTGCTTGACAAGGTAAAACAAGATGATACAATAATACAATTAGACAATGATACAATTAGGAAAAAAACAGTCCAAATTCTAAAATAAAGGTAATAATGCAGGCAGCTACCCACCAAATCACAATCAATTTTCGCTCTGGCGTTTCCATCGCTGATCAGATCGTTGAACAGATTTATGATCAGATTATGCAGGGAACACTAAAGACTGGTGAACAATTACCAACCGTTCGAGAATTGGCACATCTGCTCAAGGTCAACTTCAATACCGTCGCACGGGCTTATCGTATTCTCGATCAGGCTGGAATAATCAGCACCCAGATTGGGCGTGGCACCTATATTTTGCCGGTTATAGTTCCGGAAAGGACGGCGCATGCCGAAGAGCTGGATCAGTTGATTCGCGAATTTTTCAAACAGCTCGAACAAAAAGGATACACGGAAGCTGAAATACTGGCGGTCTTTCAACTTAATTTGCGCCAGTTAAAACAAACCAACAATCATCCGGAAGAATAGTAATCTATAAATGTTTCACGTGAAACATTAAGGAGAAGTATGTCAACCAAAAAAGTGTTATTCTGGTCTTTAATTACCACAGGCGCGGCGACTTTGCTTGGATTAATCCTCGCGCCAAGCTTTCCGGAGAACATGGCCATCCATTGGAATGCCCTGGGGGAGGCGGATGGGTATGGATCTCATTTCATGGGCATCTGGTTCCTGCCATTGATCACGGTTGGGTTGACCCTGTTGCTCCTGGGTATTCCATCGATTGATCCCTTGAAGAAAAATATCGAGAAATTCCGCAAGGAATATAATTTGTTCATTCTGCTGCTTGTGATCTTCTTTATGTACATGCAGGTGATTACCTTGCTCTATAACCTGGGATTGCGTTTCAACCTTCTGGCACTGCTGACGCCTGCCTTTGGTGGATTCTTTTACTATATTGGCGTCATGATGGAAAAAGCAAAACGCAATTATTTTATCGGTGTTCGCACACCCTGGACGCTGGCGCATGAGGATGTGTGGGATGAAACCCATCGGGTTGGCGCGAAGGGATTTAAAATCAGTGGGATCATCACCTTGTTAGGGGTGGTTTTTCCTAATGCTGCCATCTGGATTATGATGGTTCCGATGATGATTGTATCCATGGGTATTATTGTGTATTCATATGTTGTGTTTCGAAAATTACATCCCGAACCGAAAGAAAGCTGAAATTTAAGAATGTTTCACGTGAAACATGAGAAATGAGCTTGATCACATTCATGTGAAACAGGAGAGTTGAAAATATGTCCTTCATGTGAAATGTAGTAACGTAGAGAGTGTAAATGTTTCACGTGAAACAGTTAAAGGAGACGCATGGAAAAAATTATTGAAGTTGGTCATTTAGAGCATAAATATGGTGATTTCCAGGCAATCCGTGACCTTTCTTTTGATGTAAAGCAAGGAGAGGTGTTTGGGTTGCTGGGTCCGAATGGGGCAGGAAAAACCACCACGGTTCGTTTGTTAAATGGAATGTTTGAAGCCAGCGGTGGCTCGATTGAGGTGATGGGGCATGACCCCATGCAGGCGGGCGAGAAGATCCGGGAGAAGTCGGGGGTGCTCACCGAGACACCGGCGCTATATGAGCGTCTGACCGCACGCCAGAATTTGCGTTTCTTTGGGGTATTGGCAGGCATGAATGATCTACAAATCGAGAAGCGTACCCAGGAACTACTGGAAATGTTCGACCTCAGCCAACGTGCGGATGATCGCACCGGTACATTCAGCAAGGGGATGAAGCAACGGCTGGCGCTTTCACGGGCCTGGCTGACCAACCCGAAATTGTTGTTTTTGGATGAACCAACCTCCGGGTTGGATCCGGAAGCGGCTGTGCAGGTGCGTGAGTTGATTGCGGATGTGCGGCAAAAAGAAGGCACCACAGTGCTGATTTGTACCCACAACCTGGATGAAGCCCAGCGACTGTGCGACCGTTTGTTGATTATGCGGCAGGGCAGCGCCCTGGCGATGGGCAGCTTGAATGAATTGCGCAAACTGGTGTCGCCGGGTATGTGGCTGGAGGTGGAGTTCCTGCAGCCCTTCGAAGAACTGCAGAAGATCAGCGGACTGGCGGGGGTACTAAGCGTAGACAGGCAATCATCGAAAAAAGTGAAAATTGAAGTGAGTACTGACCAGGTGATTCCGCAGGTTGTGGCCGGGTTGGTGGGGGTAGGGGCGCAAATCCTACGCCTGCAACCCCAGGAAATTCCACTGGAACAGGTGTATTTGCAATTACAAAACAACCATAACGGTCACAACGGAGGTGCAAAATGAACTGGCGCAAAATTCGTATTATCGCCTGGAAAGATGTATTAGAGGTGCGACAGAACAAGTCTGTCGTATTATCGTTGTTGATCGTTCCGCTGATTATTATGGTGGTTTTGCCAGCAGTGATGTTGGTGATTGCCAATACCAGTGGCTCGGCAGAGACATTTAATGACCCGGATCTGGCGATGATGTTTGAACGTATGCCAGCGGTCATTTCGAGTATGTTCACCGGGATGACAGAGCTGCAGATGTCGATTGCGGTGATGTTGGGCTTGTTGTTCGCCCCGATGTTTTTGATAATGCCCCTGATGTTTTCAGCCAGTATTGCAGCGGAATCATTTGCGGGAGAACGGGAACGCAAGACGCTTGAAGCGCTTTTGTATACTTCAGCGACTGATTCCGAGTTGTTTATCGGGAAAGCATTGGCGGCATTTGTGCCTTCCATTCTGGTTACCTGGGTAAGTTTCGTGATTTACGTGATTGTGTTGAATGTAGGTGGGTATCCGGTGTTTGGTTATCTTTGGTTTCCGCTTCCTTCCTGGTATCCATTGGTGTTTTGGGTCAGCCCTGCCTTTGCAGCGCTTGGGGTGGGTGCAACCGTATTAATTTCCGCCAAAGTGCAGACCTTTATGGGGGCATATCAGGCCAGTGGATCGCTGGTGATCTTGGTGTTGGGACTCTTTGTCGGGCAGGCTTCCGGTCTGGTATATTTAAGTGGACTGGTGGGATGGATCATCGGTTTTGTGGTCTGGTTGGCTGCAGGCGTGTTGTTCTTCCTGGCGATCCAGCAGTTTAATCGCAAAGCATTGTTGTATCAAAGCGCGCACTGAAAAAGAAATGAGGTAGAGCATGGAAAACGAATTGAATATCTTCTTAATCAGCATGTTTTTGATTGCCGGAACTTTTAATCTCATATTTCCCTTTATTTTGGGATGGTGGATTATCAAAAGAAAGGGCACCAACTGGAAATTGTTCGGGGTGGGGGTGCTGACCTTTATTGGGTCGCAAATCTTCCATTTACCTGTTGTACAAGGGTTAACTAATGCCTTTTCCAGCGGTCTGTTGCCCAGCGTGGGATTTGCTTTTGCGCCTTATTTTAACGCGATCGTGTTGGGGTTTTTGGCCGGTATCTTTGAAGAAACTGCGCGTTGGATTGGCTATAAATTGCTCAAAAAGAAGGGAGATTCCTTTGGGGCAGCACTTACTTTGGGAGCTGGTCACGGCGGCATTGAAGCGATCATTATTGGAGGTAGCGTTTTACTTTCCCTGGTTTCAATGATCGCCTTACGAAGCTCCGACGCAGCCTTGCTGGCTTTACCGGCAGATCAGGCAGCCCTGGCGCAGCAGCAGGTGCAGTCCTTCTGGGCAACACCCTGGCATATGCCCCTGGCTGGTGCGGTGGAACGGATCGGGGCGTTGGGATTGCATATCGCCTTGAGTGTGATGGTGTGGATGGCGATCTCCTTCCGCAAACCGCTCTGGTTCTGGCTGGCAGTGCTCTATCATGCCGTGGTGGATGCTCTGGCAGTTTTAGCGATGTCATTCGGGTTGCATGTCTGGCTGATAGAGGCAGGGCTGATTATTGTCTCGTTTAGTATGCTCTATCTGATCATCAAGACAGCCAAGAGAATGGAGCGCGAACGAGGGGAATTAGCTGGGGAACCATCCAATTAATCGATTCGATTGGATTAAGGAGTGCAGGTGGCTCTGACAATAAAGCCACCTTTTTTATCATTCGAAGCTATTATAAATAGAACAAATGTTTTATATTAACAAGATAGGGTGGGCTTGTCAATATTTCCAAAACTACCAGCCCTATGTTATCATCCGCGTTCTTCACAGGTCGACCTACCCACGGGGTATTCAATGTATTCTAATGAAAAAACAGAATTGTTTGTTAGAATGTTATTTATTATTTTATTGAAAATAATTGATTATCATTGATAATGGAAATGGAGGTTGCGATGATCTCGGAACTGGATATTGTTATACGGATTGGGGTTGCCTTTATTTTAGGGGCGATTGTTGGCATCGAAAGAGAATTGGATAATCAGCCAGCAGGGCTCAGAACCAACATTATCATGGTGGTGGGTTCGGCATTGGCGATGATCCTGTCTGTAACGCTCGCGCATCGCTATACACCAGTCGGTGGGATCGGTGACCCGGCTCGTCTGGCAGCTCAGGTGATCTCCGGGGTAGGCTTCCTGGGGGCTGGGGCGATTCTACATGCGGGCTTAACCATTCGCGGCCTTACCACAGCAGCCACCATCTGGACCATGGCAATCGTAGGGCTGGCTGTTGGTGCTGGCTATTTTTTTGAGGCAGTGATTGTAACCGTGGCGTTAGTGATCGTTTTGTCTATTCTCAACCGATTGGAGAACAAACTCTTTCATCCCAAAGTGATTATGCCCATCACCATGTGGATAGTAGGGGTCGACCCAAACCTTGCGGAAATTCGCGAATATTTCAATATGAAACACATAAAACTGTTGACGATCAGTGTTGAAAAAGATTTTGTTGATCAGGACACAAAAATAAGCCTGGAATTCAGCGCAAAACGGACAGCCTTACTCGACACAATTCAGGGAAAAGTAGAACAAACCCCCGGGTTGCGAAAAGTGCATTTTGGTAAATCGATACTCATCTAAAATGAGCGGTATTTCGTAAATGGTTTTTGACGTCGTATAATGAAGGTAGCTTTAATGAATCTATCCATAAAAACAGACCTATGTGATGGCTAAAAGTTCCACTTTCCTCCGATTAAACGAAGTACGCGCAAACGCGAAACGAATCATAATTGATAATGATTCCCGCATCATTATCTTTAGTGATTGCCATCGTGGAGATTACGGGTGGGCAGATGATTTCGCTAAAAACCAAAACCTGGTTTACTACGCGCTGACCTATTATTTCCAGGAAGGCTATACCTATATCGAATTGGGGGACGGAGATGATTTGTGGAAGAACCGCAATTTCCAGGAGATTTTTAGTGCGCATCGCGTTATCTTTGAAGTATTGATGCGGTTTCATGCAGAAAACCGGCTATTCATGTTGCTCGGGAATCATGACATCGAGAAAGCGTACCCGCGTTTTGTGCAGTCAAACCTGTACACCTATTTCGATGAGCACACCCAAAAACAACGGCCGCTTTTTCCGGACCTAAAAATCTATCCTGGTTTGATTTTGGAACATAAAGAAAGTGAGCGTGAACTGTTCCTGGTTCATGGGCATCAGGGTGATCTCCTTTCGGACATCCTGTGGCCGATCGGGCGCTTTTTTGTGCGTGTCTTCTGGCGCAATCTGCAATTGTATGGGCTTGGTGACCCGACCAGTGCTGCCAAGAACTTCACCAAAGCCAAACGAATCGATAAGAAGCTGATAAATTGGAGCAAAGAGAATCGCAAGATGATTATTGCCGGGCATACCCATCGTCCACGCTTCCCGGCGTTGGATCATGCGCCATATTTCAATACCGGCTCGGTGGTCTCGCCTTATAGCATTACCGGTATTGAAATTCGCTATGGACAAATCGCCATGATCCGGTGGAGTGTCCGACCGGATTTTGGCGGGAATTTACGAATTGTTCGTGATGTGATGTCCGGCCCACAGCCGTTGAACGCCTGGATGTATTAAGTATCACTCCACCTGAATCTGGGTGTAACGCTCCACGACATTTCCATCCATGTCACTCACCAGGAAACCTACCAGGTAGCCACCTGCAGGAGCATAGACCTGTTCCCAAACGAAGGGGGTTGAGCCAAAAGTGAGCGTATCACCGGGTTCCAGCACGATACTTTCGACTTGACCAGACCCGTTTAGCTCCATCCAGCGTTGCAGAAGGGTGAAGCTATCTCCTCTGCTGGTCGAAATTTCATAGGGGGAGCTGGCCGTGTCATTGCCCTGGAAGCCAAACACCTGGAAGAGTTTGCCATCCTGGAAATACATCCGTGCCCGAATTTGATCGCCTGTGTCTGCGAAGGTGTACAAGCCATCCACGGCATACACGGCGGCATCGGCGTCCACGCCATACGCCAGCGGGTTGAAGAGGGCGACGGTTGATTGGGTTCCGTCACTGATTGAGAAAAGGGTCGGTTCCCATTCAAAATTCATGCTGAAATCCCCACTTGGCGGCCAGACCGGGTAGTAAACACCACTCTGCTCAGCGGTTTGGCTGCTTTCGAGGTAATCAGTATCCGCGATCAGGATGCTGTTGCTGGAAGCGTCATATAACCCAGTGAAGAAATATACATAACCGATCTGATTGCCACTGATATCGATGCTTAACCGGACTGATTCTCCCGGGGCAACACTATTGGCACCGGCTTCGATTTCCGATAAAGCGATGTTACCGCTTCCCGGGGCACGGGTGATCCCGCTGGTGGAGGGAACTACCGGCTCAAAGGCATCCGGGGCAAATGAGCGATCATTATAATGGAACACCAGGAAATCATCCCACAGGGTAGTCCGGGCGAAGCGCTCGGCCAGGGCAGTGTAGGATTGCATGCCGGTGTACGGGGAACGATAAAGCGTTGAATTGGGGAAATAGATCGCGATGCCGGTGGAACCGGGTTTGGATTTCCCATGGCGCTCCGCGACGATTGTATCTTCCAGGCTGTTTAGGACGGCGTTGGCTGTGTTGCGAACCTGTGAATCGTTGGTTTGTTTGGCAACCAATTGCACAAAGTGACCGAGGTCAATATAGGATGGTGGCACCTGATTACCAAAGATGCTGGTGTAGGATTGAGCGTAGTTGCGCGCGCTGGCCACCAAACGCTGGTCAATGTTTTGTAAGGCATAGGTGAAATCGTTAAAGGAAGCGATAAGATCCGGCATGGCGTTCAAATCGACGGCAGTCAGGGTGATATTCTTTTCCAATTGATCAACAATTTGATCCGCGCTGATGCGGGAAGGACCGAAGAATCCACCCGAGCTGGTGTTCTGACGCAGGAAATCGAGGCGGGCTTGTTCATCGACGATGCGCTCATCCTGATCGATATAGGTTTCGACAATATTGGTCGCCAGGTCAGCGGTGGAGATGGATGGGTCGTATACCAACAAGCTCAGGAAGGCTGAATACGCCCAACCCAGGCCGGGTTCAGTTTCTTCTGAAGCGACCGCGTAATGAGCATAGGGTTGTAACATACTGTAAATTTCAAGCTGGGACATCAAACAGGCATCCATACCGATCAGATCCAGTTTTTCAATGCCGGTCTGTGCCTGAATTTCCGCCAGGGCAGCTTCCATTTCTGAAAGATAGATCGCGTCATCCGGCAATTGCTGGATTAATGGTGCATTCCCACGATCCCTCCCACCGGGTTCGGGATCGGTCCAACCACCCGGCCATCCCATGCCGTGATCGGAAAGGATCAACACATAGCGATCAGAAGGATAAGTGGAGACTGCCCAGGTGACGAAATCCACCAGGGAATCACCGGAAGCCATGTTCACCTCTCCCAGGTCTTCAATTAGATCGGATCCTAAGGTGTTGAGATCATCGTCCTGAATGATCAGGTAACGTCGGGTTGAATGCCAATCCCCATCCGCGGCGTAGCCACCCCGGAAGCGATCAATCTGGGAAACAATGCGCACATTTTCGGTGGAACCGATGGTTTCCATCTCATTGAGGTCGAAAAAGATATCCTGTTCGAGGATGCGATCATCGGCATCCTGATAATTCATAATCAGCCAGGTATCACCCTCTCCGCTGGATGGCGGTGGGGTCGGGCGTGGGGTACGGGTGGCGACTGGTGCTTGAGGTTCTTCAAAGTCATTGAATGAGGGATTGTCGACAGGGGCGCTTCCAAGGTCCAGTCCATTGGAAAGGAGGAAGAAGATGATCAAAATGATGATAATGACAATCCCGCCACAGCCTAATTTCCCTTTTCCGCCTCCCAGCAGGCTGCCTGCAGAGCCGAGTAATGAACCGCCTGAACCACCAAAAGGTGGGCCTCCAGCGGAACTACCACCAGTGGAACTGCCACTTTCACGGCGGGTTGGAGCAGTGGCTCGTTGGGTTGGTTTTTCGCCTTTTCGTCGGCGTTGGACATCGATTTCAGGTTTATCAGACATGGAAAACTCCCTCATTTTCTAGTTCTACTTGCATTATATGGTATTAAGGGAAAAAAGCTAAGAGATTGATAGGCTGAAGTGTTAAGAAAGCCTATGAGTAATAGAGAATGTACCAAGGAAAACCGGACAAGGATGTTGGTAAGGTAGGCCAAGGAGTTGACCCTGGTTTCCTGGAATGATCGCCATCCTAAGTATGATCTTCGGGAATGGTCGCCGGATGGGACTAAGATGGGCAAAGGAATAACCCTAACCAATGAGGAATTGGTCAGCTTGAAGGAGTTAATCGACCAGGAGCTTGATGGTTAAATCGCTTTTCCGTTCTTTTTTGCATCGGCATCCTTGCCAGAGCCAATCGCGACACCTATCGCTAAACCAAACACTAAACCAAGGGCAATATTATCAAAGACAACCATTCCAAAAACCAACCCCAGGCTTAGTCCAAGCGCCAAATAGGTTGAAGTGAAATGATCTTCTTGGAGTAATTTATGTTTATTGGAAAGGTGACTTACAAATCGTTTTCGAACATTTCGGTGTTCCAGGATGTTGACAGATTCCTCATTTTCAAAAGCGGTAATATAGGATTGTAGATCCGACTCCAACTCAGTAAGCATATTTGCACATGTTTCACAAGAATCGGAATACTCATGAAGCCGGGAAGCTACCCTTTCAGTTAATGATAGATTGAGTTTCTTTAAATTCTTTGGGTCGAAATGTTGATTAATTTTCCCAATCATTTCGGTAATTTTCTCAATTTTTTCCATCGTGTCCTCCGGATGTAGTTAAGAATGATTATAACAGATGGCCAGACGTGAAAAATTTCTCCACCGTATCGTAATAAAAAAGTTCTTGAGAGGACATCTCAAGAACTTAATCTTCTGAACATTCAACGATCTGTTCGCTTAACCCGCTTCGCTTTCCTTCTTATCTTCCTTCGTAAACAACCTGCCTGGTTGCCAGGGCGTGCCTAAGGCAGGCATGATCCAGCGGTCCAAGCCGATCCAGCCAGCGGTTTTCCAGGCAAGGATCAGTAAGATGGAGATGGTGAAGAGCACTGGGTTGGTGCTGGCGGTACCAGCCATCATGAAATTCCAGTTCAGGAAACCACCAAAGAAGGCAGCGATCCCGGTGAAGATCCCCAAGATCAGAGCAACGCCAATCAGAATCTCTCCGGCTACAATCAATTTTGAGAACCAGGTGTACGCGCCACCATCCAACATTGCCTGTAAGAAAGAGCGATACCAATCAAATGAAATTGCAGGGCGGGCAGGGGCTTCGGGAATCAGAACTGCGCGTTCCCAGAACCCTTTCAAAGCATCTCCTGTCTGAATCCAACCAGGATTTGAAAGCTTTCCGAACCCGGAACTTAACCAGGTGTACCCAAGATAAATACGAGCTACCAACCACAACCACGACCAACGGGTGCTGTTAAGCAGGCTGTTTGCGATCGGCGGGTCAGAGAACCGTACGGGATTTTTTACTTGTGTTTGAGTTGCCATTTTTTCTCCTTAAATTACTTGAATAAGATATATAAGATAATAATACTCCTTTTTATCTTAATATAGTGATATTTGTCACAAGATTTGATTTAATTAATCAGCGTTTGATACTGCGGTACTTGATCGGCTGGGGTGTGTCCGCGGCAATCCCCAACCGTCGTTTGCGATCAGCTTCGTAATCTGACCACGTGCCATCAAAAAACATCAATTGGCTGTCCCCTTCAAAGGCCAGAATATGCGTGACGATGCGGTCGAGGAACCAGCGATCATGCGAGACGACTATGGCACAACCGGCAAACGACTCGAGGGCTTCTTCTAAGGCACGCAGGGTGTTGACATCCAGGTCGTTGGTTGGCTCATCCAACAGGATCACGTTAGCGCCTTGTTTGAGCACTTTGGCCAGGTGAACGCGATTGCGTTCCCCACCAGAAAGCATGCTCACCAGCTTCTGCTGGTCTGAACCGGTGAAGTTAAAGGAAGAGACGTAAGCCCGGGAGTTTGTTTTGCGGGTCCCCAGGGTTAGTGAGTCTGCTCCTTCGCTGATTTCCTGCCAGATGCTGTTTTCCCCATTCAAGGTGTGGCGGCTCTGGTCTACATAGGCCAGGTCAACTGTCTCTCCAATTCGGATCGAGCCGCTGTCTGGCTCTTCCTGTTTGGTGATCATTCTTAGTAGGGTGGTCTTTCCGGCACCATTCGGGCCAATCACACCCACAATGCTGCCTGGTGGGATGGAAGCTGAAAAATTATCGATCAACAATCGATCGCCATACGCTTTGCTGACATTATCAAATTCGATCACGATATTCCCCAAGCGTTCCCCCGGGGGGATATAGATCTCCTGCTCACCGCGATATTGGTCAACTTCCTGGCTGAGCAGGCGTTCGTAAGCAGTGACACGCGCCTTTCCTTTTGATTGGCGGGCTTTGGGGGACATCCGAATCCACTCCAGTTCACGCTGTAAAGTACGTTGGCGTTTGGACTCTGATTTTTCCTCCACTGCCAGGCGTTCCTGTTTCTGCTCCAACCAGGAGGTATAGTTGCCGCGCCAGGGGATACCATGTCCGCGGTCTAACTCCAGAATCCATCCGGCAACATTATCGAGGAAATAACGATCATGCGTGACCGCAATCACGGTGCCGCGATATTGTTGAAGATGCTGCTCCAACCAGGCAACCGATTCAGCATCCAGATGGTTGGTTGGCTCATCCAGAAGCAGGATGTCCGGTTCGGTCAATAATAAGCGTGTTAAGGCAACCCGGCGGCGTTCCCCACCGGACAACACCTTGACCGGGGTATCCCCAGGGGGGCAGCGCAGGGCATCCATTGCCATCTGCAAGCGGTTGTCGAGCGTCCAGGCATCCACATGATCTAATTCTTCCTGGAGTTTGCCTTGTTTTTCAATCAGTGCGTCAAAATCAGCGTCTGGTTCAGCAAATTTATTGTTAATCTCATCAAATTCTTTTAACTTTTGAACGATCGGAGCGACAGCTTCCTGAACCACTTCTTTAACAGTTTTGTTGTTATCCAGCTCAGGTTCCTGATCCAGCAGCCCAACATTGTACCCCTTGGAAAAGGTTACTTCCCCAATGTAATCCTGATCTTTCCCGGCGATAATGCGTAACAGGGTGCTTTTTCCCGCGCCATTGAGGCCGAGCACACCGATTTTTGCACCGTAATAAAATCCTAAGGAGATATCTCTTAAAATCTGACGGTTGTTGGGCGGCACAATTTTACCCACGCGTACCATCGAGAAAATTACTTGTTGATCATTCATGCATTCACCTCATACATTAATACTCATTCTTAAAATCACCTGTTTTGAAAACAAGGAAGGCAGTTGTGTCACTTTGACACAACTGAGTAGATTTCATTTTACCTGATGAGGCGTGATTTTGAAGGGGGATTGCAAGCTTAATTGTTGTTAACAGCTTCTGCCAACAAATCTTCCAGGTTCAGGCTAGGATCCGCTGCCAATTTGGTTTTCCAGCTGGGATCCAGTTGATCGAGTAGATAAGCTTGTGCCATTCCAGTGTAATAAAAGCGACCATCGCCTACATTTTCAGCCATACGGCTGATCTGATCAAGTTCTCTACGCCAACGTTCTTCAAAGGTATTGTATTGCCTGAATTTTTCATCCAGGTTCATGTCAGTTAGAGGTTGGTAGGTGCTGTCATTCGCAGCTAAGCGCCAGGTCTCCAACTCGGCATAACGGGCCATTCCTTCGACCCATTCGCGTTGGTTTTCAAAGCGAATGAGCGCAGTGGATAGCTGCATTATCTCCCGTCGTTGTATGCGTTGATCCAGAAATTTTTGGGTTAGTTGCTCTAAGCTTTCTTGATCTTCGGCTTTCAAAGCAGCGGTTAACAAATCCAGTTCTGATTGCCAGGCATCGATACCCGCCTGATCGTGCCAGGGGTATTGTTCATCCAGCCGGATTTTATCCCACTCAGCCTGTTCAAACCGTTCAGGAGCCCACTGTGCCTGAAAGGCGTGAAAACTTTCGTGTTGAATCATTGATAGAAAAGTGTCACTATTTGGAAAAAAAATCGAAGCCACCAAAGAATAAGGGAAGATTGGCTTGAGGAAGGGAGGCAAATCGTTGCGAAACTGGTTCATTAATCCCAGGCGAAACCACTCCGCGGAGGGGACACTGGTGACATAACTTTCCCCAATCAGCATGGTGAAGGCATCTGGAGACTGAGAAGGATCTTTCCTGTCATATCCGGTGCGGTAGTATGTCTCCTGTGGGTATTCTTCCAAAGCTGGCATCAATTGCCATTCGCCACCTCGTTGAGATCCCTGAGGCACTTTTACCCAACCAGTAGATGGGTCGGACATTCCAAGCAAGAAGGCATTTTGTTCATTGAAAAGTAAATCGGGAATGTCTTGGGATTGAAATCCCGGGAATACCTGTTCTCCTAATTGTTGACGCAGGTGATCAGCTTCTAACACCCGAGCGATATCGACTGCCGATAACCGGTTGGGGTTTTCTGTAGTTTGAGGGATGAAAACATTAATAATTGCGGTAAATAAAATGGCACTCACACATAACCCCACCAACCCCAGAATGACAAGTAATCCCCATTTACGCTTTTTTCTTTGCATAACTGCCTCCAAGTATTAGTATAAATGGGTGTTAAGCAATAATCTATCCCCCACATGACAGAGATCCACCTGGTCAACTGAACGAAATCAGCTTAGCTGCTCCTCCGGTAAGCGATGAAAAATCATTGCAGATAAGAATAAACGGACCGGAGTGTTTCAGATGCCTGTCTATGGTTGAATTCCAAAAAAACTGAAATACTACGATAAAATAAGTTGGCGGAGGAAACAACTATGACACAACAAAAACCATTAATTCTTGTAACCAATGACGATGGAATTGAATCACCCGGTATTCATGCCGTGGCTCGGGCTTTAGTGCCGCTGGGGGAAGTAGTGTTGGTTGCTCCACGCGAACAAATGTCCTCCACCGGTCGCAGTCATCCTATAACCACCGATGGCACGATTGAGGAAAGAGAATGTTGCCTGGAGGAAGGGACTATTAAAGCTTACGCCGTCAACGCAACTCCCGCGCAGTGTGTGCTAAACGCGTTAATGAAGATCCTACCTCGCAGACCCGACCTGGTTATTTCCGGAATCAATTATGGTGAGAATTTTGGTACAGGCATTACCATCTCCGGCACGGTAGGGGCAGCTTTGGAAGCGGCCAGTTTCGGTATTCCTACTATCGCCGCTTCTTTACAATTAGAAAATATCGACGATTTCGACAAGCATGACCCAAATATCGATTTTTCGACGGCAGCTTACTTTACCCACAAATTCGCTAAATTTTTACTCGAAACTCCGCTTCCCCAAGGAGTTGATTTGCTCAAACTGGAGGTGCCCAGCCGGGCAACTGTTGATACTCCCTGGCGGATGACTTGTCTTTCCAAACACATGTATTATGTCCCTTATTACGACAATACCAAAGATTGGCGCGAACCTAGCCGAATAGGGTTTAAGGTTAATGTAACAAAGGATGAAGTGACCACGGATTGTGATGTTTTTGCGGTGGTGTATGACAATGTGGTGGCAGTCACCCCCTTAACCATCGATATGACAGCGCCAATTGATTTTAATAAATGGGAGCAGGATATCCGCAACAACGGATTTAGCAGCTAATCCTTAAATTTTTATCACAAGACAGAATCTCCAAGGAAGGCCAGCTCCTAGCCTTCCTTTAATAATGTGTCAAAAAAAAGTGAAAAACAACTCATTTGAAAAGTTTTTTTGGATAAAAGTGAGTAAAGTAATAAACAAAGCACTTCGTGAATTATGGAGCAATCAGGTCAAATATCACGCCAATTTATGACGAATGACAAACAAATTTAAGGTATAAATAGGGGCAAGCAGAAAGCAAAAACTGCAACTACTTTAACAACATTCGTTTCATTGATTTCTGGTTCTCCTGAGGATTGGGATAAGTCTCTGCCTGGA
>CAYSFA010000057.1:0-16932 GCA_964430025.1 uncultured Anaerolineaceae bacterium
CGTTTTAGTCTCGGTGGTGAAACAGATGATTGCCAATGGCAGCCCCATCCGTGCCATCGCCTGTGCTTCCACCGGCGATACCTCTGCCGCCTTAGCTGCCTATGGGGCGGCCGCAGGAATCCCAACCGTGATTCTTCTGCCGCGAGCCAAAGTTTCGACCGCACAACTCATTCAGCCAATCGCGAATGGTGCCACGGTGCTTTCTTTGGACACTGATTTTGATGGCTGTATGCAGATTGTCAAGCAACTGACTGAAGACCCCACCATTTACCTGGCCAACTCACTCAACTCCCTTCGAATAGAAGGGCAAAAGACGGTTGGCATTGAGATCGTACAACAATTCGACTGGCAAGTACCAGATTGGATCATCCTGCCAGCGGGTAACCTTGGGAATGTACGCGCCTTGGGAAACGGCTTACTCATGCTGCGGGATTTGGGGCTGATTGACGCATTACCGCGTATTGCCTGTGCCCAGGCTGAAAATGCCAATCCCCTCTACCGGGCTTATCTAAAAGATTTCGAGGTGTTTGAACCCATACCTGCGAAGAAAACGCTTGCCTCGGCCATCCAGATTGGAAATCCGGTTAGTTATGAGCGTGCCAAACAGACCCTTCTTGATTTTAACGGGGTTGTCGAACAAGCTAGCGAGGAAGAGATCGCTAACACCTGTGCCCAGGCAGACCAAACCGGCCTGTATTGCTGCCCTCACACTGGCGTAGCTCTGACAGCACTCAAAAAACTGCTCCAAAAAGGGGTAATCGATCCTCGTGAACGAGTGGTGGTGATCTCCACAGCGCATGGGCTCAAGTTCTCACAGTTCAAGATTGATTATCACCATCAGCAGCTCGAAGATGTTAAGACGCAATTCGCCAACCCACCCTTGGAAATTGCAGCCAACATCGAGGCAGTCCAGGCAGCGATCGGGAGTCTCCCCTAAATTTCTATCAGCACAACTTCTTTCGCAGCGCTTTACTCGGCAGGGGTAAAAATCTTCAGTCCGACAATTCCTGCAACGATCAACAGAATCGACAAAATTCGGGCTGTGTCGCGTGGTTCACCCAGAAAGAAGATGCCTATCAACGCCGTTCCCACTGCTCCAATTCCTGTCCACACGGCATAGGCGGTCCCGATGGGTAATTGTTTTAAAGCGATAGACAAAAGATACAAACTGATTACCATCCCAGCAGCAGTCATCACGCTTGGCCATAAGCGTGTAAATCCTTCAGTGTATTTCAATCCTACCGCCCAGACTGTTTCAAACAATCCTGCGATAAACAAAATTAACCATGCCATGCAGGCCTCCTTACCAATTTCCGGTTAAGATACGACCCATACTGACCCCATTCATGCTGGCTTGCATGAGTCCACGCGTAATTCCAGCTCCATCTCCCAGCACATGCAGGTTCTTAATGTTGGTTTCAAATTGCGGGTTGACCACAATTTTATTGGAGTAGAATTTCACCTCCACACCATACAACAAAGTGCTGTCGCTGGCAATTCCGGGCATAATGTTCTCCAGTGCTTCCAGGGTTTCGATGATGTCGATCATGATGCGGTAGGGCAATACCAGGCTTAAATCTCCCGCGACTGCGTCTTTCAAGGTTGGCTGGATGATGTTCTTGGCAACACGTGAAGTAGTTGATCGTCGACCGCGTTTAAGATCCCCATAGCGCTGCACCAGCACCTTTCCCCCTGAGAGCATGTTGCCTAGCTCGGCAATGTAACGACCGTATTCGATCGGAGTCTTGAAAGGTTCGGTGAAGGATTTAGAAACCAACAAAGCAAAATTAGTGTTGGTAGTTTTGAGAGATTGGTCTTTATAACTATGCCCATTCACCACGGCCAGATTGCCATAACGCTCTTCTGAAACCTCACCTTTGGGGTTCCAACAGAAGGTGCGTACCCGGTCTTCAAATGTCTTGGTGTAATAGACCAGCTTGGCTTCATATAGAGTGGAGTCGATATCATAGGTGACGTTTGAATCTGTCTCCACTCGCACACCAATATCCACCTGACCATTGCGGGAGTGGACACCATATTTCTTGCACATGTTGTTCAGCCATTCGCTGCCTTCACGGCCAATCCCCACAACCACCTTCTCTCCACGGATTTGTTGGTTGTCATCGGTCACTACTCCGACGATTTTCTTACTGCCATCGGTGTCCGTTTCAATCATGAAATCGGTCACGATGGTTCGGAAACACATCTCAATTTGCAAATCTTCCAGAGCTTTTTGAATGCGGGCATAAATATCATACGCCTTTTCGGTTCCCATGTGGCGCACCCCGGATTCAATCAGCTTGAGGTGGGATTGGGCAGCTTTGCGACGAATCGTATCGACTGTCCCATCCATATCGATCCCATGTACTTCCGGGTCCGCGCCAAACTGTAAATACAAATCATCGGTGTAATCTAATAATCTATGGAATGGTTCAGACCCGACATATTTGATCAATTCCCCCCCAACTTCCCCATCATAACTGATCGACAATTTCCCATCGCTGAAACTGCCACTGCCAGAAAACCCGGTCGTGATGGCACAGGGATCACAATTGGCGCAAACACCGCTTTTTCGTTTCGGACATTTACGCTTCTCAATTGAATTGCCTTTTTCAATTATTAGAATGCGCGCATTGGGGTTAAATTGCTTAGCTTCATACGCAGTGAAAATACCTGCCGGCCCGGCACCGACGATCAGAATGTCGTACGTCTCAAAGGTTGGTTTCATAGACCACTCCAAATGGGGATATGAAAATTTTATCACAAGGGAGTGGAAGAAGTTGTCTGATCAACAGGGGAAAAGCTGATTTTTTAGACTATGTTTAATTTCCTCATTAACATTTAGTTAAATATTTTCAATTTTCCTTATTTCAATAGAGGTTCCCAATATAATAATTACAGAAATTCGATTGGAGATCAGCATGGCAAAAAAACGTGTTCTCATTCTCTGTACCGGCAACTCTGCCCGTTCCCAAATGGGGGAAGGATTACTCAAACATCTGGTTGCTGATCGTTTTGAAGTATTCAGCGCAGGTACCCATCCTTCCACCCTCAATCCCTATGCCATTTTAGCCATGGCTGAAATCGGAATCGATATTCGCGAGCAATATTCGAAAAGTCTGAATGTGTTTCTTGATCAAGAATTTGATTTTGTCATTACGGTGTGTGACCGTGCTGCCGAGACTTGCCCTTTCTTTCCCGGTCCCGCCCATCGCATTCATTGGAGCTTCCCTGATCCGGATGCCGTGGAAGGCTCTCACCAGGAAAAATTGTCAGCCTTTATTGCCGTGCGTGATTCGATCAAAGATCATCTGATGGAATGGACAGAAACTGAGAGTTTATAACATCAGGGAATCGATCCACCAATTATACGTTTTCGCCCTATCATCCCCACAATTTTACAAACCATACACCTTTTTCACCAACCCCACCGTTAGCTCCTGCATCATTACCTCAGCGTCATCCCGGTCAATCACCCCCCTGACCACCAGCCCTGCCAGCCAATTGGCTGAAGCCCGTCGCCAGACATCATGCCGTGCTGGAATGGATAATAATCCACGGGTATCATCATTAAACCCGGCAGTGTTATAAATCCCTGCTGTTTCCATTACCAGATCAAAGTATCTACGCATCCCATTCCAAGAATCATAAAACCACCAGGGCGGTCCCAGCTTCACCGCCGGATACGCTCCAGCCAAAGGGGCTAGTTCCCGGGCAAGGGTGGATTCATCAACACTAAACAACACCAAGGTGAAATTAGGATGATTGCCAAACTGATCCAATAACGCTTTTAACCTTCTGGTAAATTCAGTGCGGACGGGGATATCAAACCCGGCATCCGGACCAAATTCCTTCATTACTTGTGGATTGTGATTGCGAAACACGCCTGGATGAAGCTGCATTACCAAGCCATCTTCCACACTCATGCGTGCCATTTCAGTGAGCATATGGGCAGAAAAATGGAAAGCATCCCCTGGCTCAATACTTCCCTTCAAAGCCCTTTGGAAAATTGCATCCATTTGGGAATAAGTCAGCCATTCCGTGTATGGCTGGGCAGGTGAAAAATCAGAAGCCCTGGCCCCTAATGATTTAAAGTAGGCACGCCTTTGTTCCAGTGCTTGGATAAATTTTTCAAAGGAATTTATTTCAACCCCGCTCAATTGTTCAAGCGCCATCACATTTTCCAACCAATTCGGTGATTCCAGCTTGAGAAGGTTGTCTGGCCGGAAGGTGGGGATGATCCTCCCATCCCACCCTGAGGAGGCAATTGCTTGATGGTGAGCAAGATTATCGATCGCCGAATCGGTCGTCGCGATGACAGCAATATTGAATTTTTTATACAAATTACGGGGGGTAAATTCGGTGGTTGATAACACCTGCTCAATCTGCGTATAAATTCGATCAGCTGAACTCAGTGTCAATTTTTCATCAATACCGAACACCTCCGCCAGAGAATGGGTCAACCACAATCCGGTTGGGGTGCCTCGGTAAAGGTAAAAATTTTCAGCGAACAACCTCCACCCCTGCTGTGGGTTTTCTTTGTCGAAGATTTGTTGGTAAGAAATTCCCTGAGAATAAAGCATTCGCAGCACATAATGATCTGGTTGAATAAACATTTCCACAGGATTGCCAAATTGAAAATCAGGTTTTACAAAAATGGAAGGATCAATATGCCCATGTGGAGAAAAAATAGGCATCCTTTCGACCATCTGATAAAGATCAAAGGCAATTGATTTTTGTTGAGGATCGGGATCAAATAAACGATATGGGTTGAGGGGCATAGGTAGATCTGTGAAGCTAAAAATTGATATGGAAAATTTGGGTATTCGAAAAGAAAAAAACCTTCGAACTATAAAAAAATTATACCTTCATTTGATGGCCTGCAGGTTATGCAACCATTAAGTGATTTATATATACTTAAATGGTTTATCTTGTATAATTCAAAAAGCTGTTATATTGATCTTGACCCCATTTCCCTTGGATTGTCAGAATCCAGGAAATCGTCAATAAGCCTATAATAAACTACAAAAAAACAACATTGTAAAGGTCGCGCCAATCGAATGGAACTTCAATACGCAATCGCTTTACTCGTAGCGGCAATCATTTCAGCTATCGTCATGTGGTTTTCCTGGAAACGTCGGTCTGCTGATGGAAGTATTGGCCTACTCCTCACAATGGCTGCAGCTTTTGTTTGGTCTCTCACCTATGCAATCCGTTGGTTATCTAAGGATATTAATGCCCAGTTATTCTGGTTGGATGCAACTTATTTTGGAGTTGTGGTTGCACCTACTGCTTTTTTGATCCTGGCTTTTGAAATTACCAATCGCAAACACTGGCTGACACGCCGAAATTTAATTCTGCTTGCGATTATTCCTACCCTGACTTTGGTGTTTCTTTGGACAGACCCATGGCATGGCTTATTCTACAACGGCATGCGAACCGGGGAAGCGATTCTCAATGGAGGTGTGTGGTTCTGGGTAAATGCTGTCTACTCGTACCTGCTAATACTAATTGCCAGCCTTCTTCTTTTCATTGCTTCCTATCGCACCAAAAGCCTTTACCGTCAACAAAATTTCATCATTTTGATTGGTATGTTGTTACCGGCTTTTAGTAATTTGGTGAGTCTTGTTGGTTTTAGTCCCTTGAAAGGGCTTGACCTTACCCCTTTCATATTCACCATAAGCGGGATATTATTTATGGTTGGATTATTACGTTTTCATTTGCTCGAAATTGTGCCGATTGCCCACAGTCAATTGGTTGAAAACCTGCTGGATGGGGTAATCGTTTTGGATATCAAAAACAGGATTGTTGATATTAATCCTGCCGCCGAGAAAATTTTTAGTCTTTCTTCCAATGTGATTGGTAAATCTTTTCATCAAATTGCGGCTGTAACTCCTGATATATCCAAACTTGATCATGGGGATTCAAATGAAAAATTCGAATTTCAAGTTCTCTCCAACCCTCCGAAGGATTATGAGGTAACCATTTTGCCGTTGAAAGATTTTCGAGGAAATTTATCCGGAAAATTGGTCACCTTACACGAAATAACCGAACATAAATTGGCACAGGAAAAAATCCGCCGCTCAGAAGAACAATATCGCTTGTTGTTTGACAATGCGGTTGAGTGTATTTTAGTGGTTCAAGACCGTAAAATCGTGTTCTGTAATCCGATCTCCTTTGAAATTACCGGGTATTCACAGCAAGAACTGATTGATGATTCCTTCGTTAAATTAATTTATCCGGAAGACCTGGAAATTGTTCTTGATCACTATAAAAGAAGAGTGGAAGGAGAAATAATCAAAGATCGTTACCAATTTCGATTGGTAAGGAAAGATTTATCTTATCGCTGGGTTGAAACCAGCGGAATACGCATTGAATGGGAAGGTGAAATGGCAACATTACATTTTCTTATGGATATCACCGATCGAAAAAAAGCAGAAGTAGCCCTTGAATTTCGCAGTACACATGATATTCTGACCGGGCTTTATAACCGACAATTTTTTGAAAACGAAATTGATCGATTACAAAAGAGCCGCAGATACCCCATCAGCATTCTGGTTATGGACATGAATGGTTTGAAAGAAATTAATGATTCTTTAGGACATGCTGCTGGAGATGAACAATTACAAGTAGCAGCGGATGTAATCCGGAAAGCCTTTCGTCCGGAAGACGTGGTCGCTCGTATAGGTGGCGATGAATTTGTGGTTATTTTGCCCGAAACCAATCCTGAAGCAGCTGAAAATGCAGTGAATCGAACCAAGCAAGTTGTCGAGACCTTCAACAAGAATTCGAAGCGCAAACTGCCAGTCAGTTTTGCAATTGGATTTGCTACCACCGAATCTTCTCCCAATCTCAGGGAGGTGTTTCGTATTGCAGATAAGCAAATGTATCAAGATAAAGATTTATATTATTCAAATCAGTAAGAGTCTTTGGGTCATTAATCCTGTTTGAACTTATCCTGGCAAGCATCTACAGCCGCATTAGTAATACGAAAAACAACAGCTTTATTGTCTGGATTGTGTTATTATATTCACCTAAAAACGTTGTGAATTATCAAGGAATATAGAATGCGATCTTCCTCCCGTGTTGCGAATATTATTGTCTCTGTCCTTGCCGTTGTTATTTTGATTTTTCTGGTTATGATGTTTATTAACCAAAATCAAGCAGAGTACTTGCCTGAAGACCAACCCAACAATATCGTCAACAATTACATCTTAAGTCTTGTCAAAAGTGATTATAAAAAAGCATATGCGTACTTGGCTGAGGAAACCGAAAAACCCAATTTTACGGTTTTTCAAAATGGTATATCAGAAAATAAAAAGGAAATCAATAACGCAAATGTTACCATCGGTGAAATTGTTCAAGATGGCCAAAGCGTTACAGTACAACTCAACATCCGTCAAAATTATGAAAAAAGCTTGTTAGTTGACCCTGACCTTTACACCGAATTTGCCCAATTAATTTTGGAGAATGGTAGTTGGAAAATCACCAGCATGCCTGAGCCCTTCTGGTCAGAGGAATGGAATTCAAATTAGAAATAGGAATTTCATAAGATAAGTGAGCGCTACCAAGGAGCTTACTATGAAAAATGATCGTTTCTTAAATGGATTAATCGCCGGCATTGGGGTATTAATTGTGGTCGCGATGGTGCTGTTCTTTGTTCGCCAACAACAGGCTGAATATCGACCTGGCAACGAACCACATGATGTCGTTCACAATTACATTCTGAGTGTTATGAGCGGGGAGTATGAACGAGCTTATCAATATTTAGGGGAGGGGAACGAAAAACCCAGTCTTTCTCAATTTCAGCAGGAATTATCCCGCCAGGCAAATGAAATAAATCGAACTAATGTAACTATTGGTGAAGTATTTATGGATGGTGTTGTAGCCAGTGTTCAACTAAACATTCGCCAATCCTACGAAAGACAATTATTACCCAATCCTGCTCGTTATGCAGAGTTCGCGCAACTTAAAATGGAAAACGGTGAATGGAAATTAACCAGCATGCCATACCCATTGTGGTCGTGGAATTGGTATTTTGAAGAAGCAAAACCAATTCCCTAAAGAAAGAGAGCCTGTATGAAAACCATTCGTAGGTTCTATTTTTACCTGATCAGCCTTATCAGTATCCAGGTGGTTATCTGGGCTGTTGTTAATTTATTAAGAACGGTTTTTGATGGGAATGTCATTTCTTCTGTTGTGGATTGGTTAGCTGGTGGTATTGCTTTTGTTCTGGTAGGCGTTCCTATCTTCTGGTTGCATTGGACAACCGTTCAGCGTGATGCCCAAAAGGATGTTGAGGAAGGTACAAGTCAAATTCGCGCACTTTTTTTATACGCGATACCCCTCGCTACAGGAATCCCTATTACGTATGCTCTCCTGGCTATTCTAAACCGATTGATCGTGCAAGCGCTTGGGTTGTCTGGTACAAGCGCAATCCTTGGGGGAGGACAAACCCACATTGATAACCTAATAGCCATCTTCACCAACCTGATTATTCTGGTGTATTTCTGGCGGGTACTTCAACAGGATTGGCAAACTGTGTCCGAACGAGAACACCTTCTCAATACCAGGCGTTTGTATCGAATCTTGTGGATGGTATATGGGTTGGGATTAACTATTGTTGGTACACAACAAATCGTACGTTTTATTTTCATCACCCCACCAGAATTTGGCAATTTTTTCATCTCCTGGCTGGCAACCGGGTTGACTTTGTTGGTGGTGGGATTACCCATTTGGGTCCGCTTTTGGACAATCATCCAAGGATCTTTATCTGATGTTGAAGAGAAAACTTCTTCACTTCGCCTTTCAGTCCTTTACATCTTAACTTTTCTCGGTATCGGTTTTTCATTAACAGCCATTGGTATTTTGTTAGCAGATATTTTTCGTTGGATATTTCAGGTTCAAACCTGGACACTGCGTGCATTCATAGATCAACAATCCGTTGCTTTGTCTCTCTTACTAACCATGGGATTTATTTGGCTCTACTTCCGTCGGGAATTACAGTCAGCGATAGCTGCTCAGGAAGACGAACTCCGTCGGGCATCTTTACGGCGTCTTTATAACAACCTACTTTCCTTTGCCGGTTTGGTAGTGCTCTTTTTGGGTCTTTTGTATTTGTTGGGTGCGATTATTGAGATCCTCTTCAACCTATCGTTAGGCAACCAGGCAGGTTTGCTCAGCAGTGCGTTTGCTTTGCTTGCAATTGGTCTGCCCCTTTGGCTTCATTATTGGCAAATCATCCAGCAGGAAGTAAAACAAAATAATCAAATAGCAAAGTCTGCCCGAAAATCAGTAATCAGGAGAAGCTACCTTTACCTGGCATTGTTCGCCACAGTGGTTGGAGGGATGATCAGCACCGGTTGGTGGATTTATGGCATTTTAAACGCATTGCTTGACCAAATGCCTGCCAATTTCTGGTTTGATTTCTTTCTGCAATTACGCTTGGCAGGCCTTTTTGTTGTATTCCTGATTTATCATCTGCGGGTTTTACGCGCGGATGGAAAAGCAACTGATGATGGTTTGGAAAAAGACGAGGCTTCATTTTCGGTGTTGGTTTTCCAAAAGGAAGGATCTACCCAGGGAAATGAACTCTCTCAAGCAGTCCAACGAGCATCCAAAAATATTACTGTCACCCTTGCGGATGTTAAAAACCTAACGGAAGATAACCCTGATTTAATAATTGTTCCAGCTACTTTAGCAACCAATCCACCATATCAACTTCGAGAATATCTTAAGGTTTTTCCTGGAAAAGTGCTGGTGCTACCCGAAATGAAGGATAACTGGCATTGGTTGAATACCCACCAATCTTCCTCAGAGAAACTTATCCGCGATACAGTGAGAGCAATTGAACAATTTTCAGAAGCCCCTGGCAGGTGGTGGTTTACATTCTGGCAGGATTATTCACCCTGGAATTGATCTTTCTTCTTCTTGCCGCTTTGATAAATCTTTTCTCAATCTAATGATTAGAATAATAAACACCCTACAGGGCGCTGGTTCCTGCAGGGTGTTATCCAATTTGTAAGATAAATTAATTGTTAATCATCGGCATATAGATAATCGATGGCACACCTTTGTCATACCAGACGGTGTATTTGACATCATTGCCTGCTAGCCCGGGTACTACCGGAGTAACCTTAATATAATAGGTAGCGTTTGCGTCTGGCTCAATGGTGACCACTTGCGATTGACCAAAAATAGTGGCCGGGTAGCTCTTTACCAGTGTGGAGGTATTGTTTTTGTAAACTTCCACGTTCATGCCAGCTCCACCACCCTTGGAGTTGACGAATACCATATAAGGTTGCCCGGCTTCCAAAGCTCCTAAGTTGACCCAATCCACATCCCCTGTCGCGCAGAAATTGTGCTCTTGGTAAGTTTTGATGCCAATAATCTTGGCTGAAGCATAATCATTATTGCTTTCATTTCCATCAAGAGAACAGGTACTGATCAGTATGGCTGATTTTGTGCCATCCGGGTAAGGTTCCACATAGCCTGTATTCGCAACAGTCCTTACACGGAACTCATAGCTCTTACCCATTTCTCCAATGAAATCATAATTGAACTTATTCGCGGGAATTCGTGTTTGCAGATCCTGCCAATTTCCACCATTCACCCTGACTTGTAGATCAAAATAATCAACAAGGTTCGGTGAATTGACCTGCCACTTGATAGGGATATAGGTTGTCGCCAACGGAGACGGAATCGGTAACAATGTAGTTACAGGGATCGTATTATCAAACCCCTTTACAATCACCAATGCACCACCTTGATTTCCTGAATTGTCAAATGCTTGCGCGTACAGTAAGCCATTAATTACATTGGTGTATTTGGTCGGATCGAAATTTGCAGACCAGCCATCACTTCCATTGTTATCCGAGCCTAACAATACCCAGGAACTCGCAGCCAGATTGCCACCGCGCCAATAGAAGTCAACTTTGGTGATGTTGTTCAGATTGTTATTAACATTTACCTTGACTTTGAAAGCACCAGACGGGATTTTATCAGCGATTGGTGAAGAAAAAGTGACTACTGGAGAGGTGTAAGCACCAGATCGCCGTAAGCGCAAGGTGTAATGGTAGCTGTCTCCCCCAGCTGTTGGGTAATCCCAGGCTTTCACCAACACATAATAATCTCCGGTGTATGGTAATTTGAAGCTAATTAAGGAATCACGTTTCTCATATAAAACCTCATCGTCATTCTCTGCCAATAAATTCCCTTTGTTGTCAAAGAACATCAGATAGGGATCCAATTGTGAACCAAATTCCCACGCGTCAATATCCAATAAAATATCTTCTCCAGCAGTACCACTGAAGCGATAATAATCCAGATCGCCACTGGGGCAAATCTTAGAGAAGATCTCACCATTCGCGGGTATGCTGGTTGCCTGAGCCATACTGTTGTTTGGTTCGACATTGTTAACACAAGCAACCGGGTCAATGGTGTTAATTTTTACGTTATCTACAAACCAACCGTAACCTTCCAGGAAGAAAGCATCCACGATGTCCATCTGAAAACGGATACGAATGGTTTTTCCGGCATAAGCGGACAGATTGAAGGCAGGACTAGACAGATCAGTTCGCATGGGATCCAGGGTAGGCTGCCATAGGTTCTCAAACGGACCATTATTGACAGAGATTTGCAGCCATCGTTGATCATAATAGGAGAACATGCTTTCCGTTTCATAAAAATAGTCAAAGGAAAGATAATACGTTTTCCCATCGGCTGGGATGTTGATTGGAGGAGATGTGAGTCCACCACCACCAACATTTGCATCATTGATATTGTTACCGACCACGGCTGAACCGGGGAAACTATCATTGAATAACCAGACATACGAGCGGTTTGCACTTTGGTCTACAGATGATTTTTGGCGATGCCACATCAGGTTTTCCGTCCAACCTTGCACGCTGGATTCAAAATCGAAAGTCACGGGAGCTGTAACCGAAGACACAACCGGTAAACTCACTGAAAGTACTTTAAAAGATCGGCTTGCCACACTTTCTCCGGCTGAATTGCGTGCCCAAACAGAGATCGTGTAATCCCCGGCGGGTAATGAACCGATTGACCAACCCACTTGCTTTGTCCAGGGCAAACTAATGGTTTTCGGTCCTTTCAATTCCGCCCGGTATTCGGTGGCTCCACGCGCTGCAAAATCGACCACGTAGGATTCAGCCGAACTTAACCCGGTTGAATCGGTGTGTCGATTCAAGGCATTAAAAATCGGGAAAATAATTGGTGCCAATGGTTTGGCTGCCTTTAATTGAACCTGCATGGAGGAAGCCATGTTCAGACCTATACGATTATCAAAAAGGTTGGGGTCGTTGGCTTCGAATGCCTCGGTTCGTGATGGGTTTGGTAAGGATGACCATCGGGTTGAGTCGAGATCATACAGTAAAGCACGCACATTCACCCCAACAAGAATTGATTCCACATTGTCATTCATCCCGGTGCCCAGGCTGCTGGGGTTGGTGTAATCACCTACGTTGTAAAGCTTACAGGTTCCCTGGTAATTTTTTCCAGTGAATAATGCTACCTGGGTATCGCTTGGGGCACAGGTAGGAGGAGGTAATTGTTTACAAGGAGCGTTGTTTACGATCGTTCTCGGATTATTAACGGTCGTAATTTGGTTGCCTTCTAAATCAATGATCTTGACTGCAATATCAATGGGGCCGTTGGGTAAACTGGCATCACACAAACTGAGCTCCGTCACAAAGGAGGTGCCGGATAACTCCGGACCAACATTTTTCCATTCTCCACCTCTGGGTCGTGCCATAATTTGAACTTTTGAAATTCCCAAATCATCTTTCGCCCAACCACCAACTAATAAGGTGGAGGAATTAATTACAGTCCCATGAGCTGGCATGATCAGATCGCCACTCGGTGGAAAGGCACCATAATTACCGGATACATACTGGTTTATCTCTCGTACACCGCTGATTGCCCGATGACATTGGGTGCCATACCCGGGGTAACGGTCGACTTCATCACAAGTGCGCGGAGTACCATCATTGGTGTCGACATCCTCGAATCGGATATCCACGGAATTTCCCCAATAAGAGGAAGGGTTGGTGTGAACATGGAAGTGTAAATGATGTCCCGTACTCGCGCCGGTGTCGTCTGCATTTCCAATAAATTGCCCCTGTAAAACCGGAGCGCCTTTTTGTTTCAAAGCAGCAGGAATTGTTCCCTTTGCCAAATGTAGATATAACTGGTAGGTAACCGGGGAGGTTGATTCATCCTTAATCACGATGTAATTCCCGGGGGATGTGGTATCACCATTGGGTTGGGTGTCTTTGGACATATAAACCGTGCCCCCTTTGGAGGCTAATAATGGAAACATCGTTGCCGGTGTGGTAGCGGTACGGCTGGAAAAGTCGTAGGCATAGCGACAGGATGCTTCACCACAGGAATTGTAAATTAAGAAATGGCCAATGCTGCCGGTAATACGATTTGCCACCCCACCAGCCCATGGTAATTTGTACCCACGATAAACCGTCGGGCCTTTCGTGTCCGCTTCAGGTGGCTCAGCAAAACGATTTACCAAATCTTCTGTAAGCAGATCCGAAGGAAGGGAACTAAATTGTTCCGACCAATCCATATCAGCCTGTAATGTCAGATCCCAACTTTCTACTCCATCCAGCGATTTTTGTAAACTATCGACTCTGGCAATTGCCAGACCAGGCTCCGTCTCCACAACTTCACCAGTGTCAGGTTCACGCAGCCCCAACCAAAGCAAAGCAGTAACACCATCTTCAGAATAGATGACGTTATCAATGAAAGGCTCATAAAGCACAAAAGCCAGCACCTCGGACTTTGACATCGCGATCTGTTGCAGACGATCTTCCAATGCCTGAACCAGATTTGAGTCAAAAGTTTTCGGTTCCGGTGTGCTTTCTTCTGCCTCCACTTCCGGTGGTGGAGGTGGAGCAGCGGAGATATTCACTGGCTGAACACCAGCCAATAAACTCAGAATAAATAAAAATGTTAGTAACCAGCGCGTTTTTTGCATTTTTTCCATCCTTTACTTCTCATGAAGGGATGTTATCCGAACAATCCACTCCAAAAACAAGGGTATTGATGGTTGTTTAGTTGCAAGAATAATGCCTGGTTAGATGGACGCCATTTCGCTTACAAACATTTCAATGGCAAGTTTCGGTTCCATGATACCGGTTTTCATATTTTCATCGGTGGTTAATAATCGATGATAAATTTCTTTTAGTTGTGTCATATCGAACAATGCGGTTTGTTTTTCCACTTTTTCAGCTACGTAAGGATGTACCTTTAGAATTTTTTCAATTTGGTTTTTATTTCCGCCACCATCCATTAGCTCGCGAGCCTGAATCAATAAGCGAAATTGGCGAATGATCATCCCAAATAAGGGGATCGGCATCTCCGTCTCTAATAAACGATGCAATAATTGGGCCGCTTTGGGGATATTGCGCGCCCCTATGGCATCCACCATATCAAAAACACTGATCGGGGCGACCTCCGGTGACAACAGTCGCACATCCTCTGCGGTAACCGGCCGTTCATAGTTGACATAGGTTAACAATTTCTCAATTTCAAGGCTGAGCACACGGGTATCATTACCGATTGCTCGTACCAATTCCTGGGCTGCCTGGGGGCTAAATTCACCTTTTTTTTCCACGGCTTCCTTCAAGACAAAACCTGGCAATTGGCCAATGGCAGGCAAAGCACTTTCTTTTTGAAAAACACGCTGTGTTGGTTGTTCCTGGATCCATTTTCGTAGCCAATGCGAACCAGTAAAATCTTTCCAATCCCTTCTTTCAGGCTCAGAAGTGATTTGAATAACCAGGGCGGTACTGTCCGGGAGACCCTCCAATAATTGTATGATCGCATCCTTGTTACGGCTTCCCTTAACCCAATCCAAAGCATTGGAGATAATCACCAACCGCCGGTCACTGAAGAGCGGCATCACATATGCAGCACTACGCACTTCCTCCACCCGCGGGTTCTCCTGAAAGCGGGAGATATTCATGTCTCCCATGCTGCCTTCCATGACCTTTTCTACCAGCCCCTGCACAAATTTATGCATGGCTAATTCATCATTTCCGTAGAACAGGTAAACGCGCGGTTTTTTTTCGGTGGAAGTCTGTGTACCAAACAAAGTAAACCTACCCTAAAGTTGAGACACGGTGGGTTGGCATCCCCTGATCGTTCAATCGTTTTACCTCCACCACCTTTAACTCTCCCAAATTGGCTTCGGTGGTGAGTGCTTTTTGCATTTTTGGCCCTAACGGTTGTGCAACGATCATGCCCAAGGTAACAAAAGTGATAACAGTTGCTAACCGATCCAGACGATCACCCCAGTTTTTCTTAACCCCTAACATCGCCAACCAGGCAAAGAACCCTCCGACCACCCCGGCAGCAACAAAATTAGTGCCGCAATGAGGATGAATAGCCAGGTGACTCTCTCCCTTGTTAAGGAGTTTACGTGCTTCTTCAGCGGCATTGAATAAAGTTTCCGGATCAATTTCACCAAACACTAAAAAGCCATGGGTATCCGAGAGCCCTCCCAGGCGATGGGGATAATGCTTCTCGGCGAGAATTTGCAATGTAGCATGTTCCAACGCATGGTTACGTCGTACCCGTAAAGCCGGGTTCCATTTTTTAAATTGTTCAATCATTTGCATGGGGATTTTCCTTTAATAAGTTATCTTCATTCTATCATGTTCAGTAGATGAAATTATAAACCGGAATTCCGGGCGATTTTTATTTTTTTGATTGACACCGGGAAAAATTCCATATAAACTCATATACAAAAATATAAATCGATTTATCGAGTTGTTTTATTGGCACCTTTAAGGTCCAGCTGGTTAAAATGCCAACTGACTACGGGGTGTTATTTAATTCAGAGGAGTAATGATGAGTATTATTGAGGTTTCCCATCTAACCAAGTTTTATGGCAAGTCTCGAGGGATTGTGGATGTTTCTTTCAACGTGGAAGAGGGGGAGATCTTCGGATTTATTGGCCCTAATGGGGCCGGAAAATCGACTACCATTCGCTTGCTATTGTCATTGATCCACCCCACCAAAGGGGAAGGCAAAGTATTTGGGTTGGACGTCACCAAACACGGGCCGGAAATCCGGCGCAGCATTGGTTATTTACCATCAGAAGTTTTTTACTATGAGGGAATGAAGGTTATCGATTTGCTAAAATACTCAGCCAGTTTCTTTGATGGAAACTTTACCGAACGCATGAAATATTTGTCCGATCTGATGGAACTAGAGATGAACCGCCGCATCAGCGATCTTTCTTTTGGAAACAAGAAAAAAGTGGGTATCGTGCAAGGTTTGTTGCATCGCCCTAAGCTGCTGTTTCTGGATGAACCAACCAGCGGTCTCGACCCACTCATGCAGCGAAAATTCTTTGATTTAATCAAAGAAGAGAATAAACAAGGCGTAACAGTCTTCTTCTCTTCTCACATTTTGGGTGAGGTACAACGGCTATGTAATCGGGTTGGTATCATTCGCGAAGGAAGTATGGTGGAGATCTCCGATATCCGCTCCCTTCAACAAAACAACTACAAAAAAGTAAGCGTGACCACCAAAGACGTTTCGCTGGAATATTTCAACGTGCCTGGTGTTACCAATTTACAATCCGAAAATGGGTCTGTCAATTTCTTCTTTAAAGGCGATATCAATGCAGTGCTGCAAAAAGTAAGCACTCTTCAGGTGGATGACCTGACCATTGAAGAACCCACCCTGGAAGAAATTTTCATGCATTACTACGAATAGGCAGCCATCATGAATAAAATGATCTTTAATCACGAATTTCGGATCCGCATTAAATCGATCCTCACCTGGGGTATCTCGGTCTCAGCCTTGGTATTTGTGTTTTTCTCCTTTTTCACCATTTTTGCCGATCAGGCAGAGATGATGAACGAGATGCTCTCCAAGATGCCAAAAGAA
>CAYSFA010000058.1:0-10711 GCA_964430025.1 uncultured Anaerolineaceae bacterium
CTTTGGGGGCAACGTCGCACCTATGCTGATTGGATTCGCTTACAACTTTACGGCTTTTTATGGGCAGCTACAGGGATTGACCAGTTCTATGATGAGTACGAACCAGCAGCCTGGGATCTGGAAGCCGATGAGAATTATTACGAATTCACTCCCCCGACGTTACCCAATGACCAACTACTCTGGCAGGCATTACCTGCTGCAAAGGATATTGCGGGCGACACACCACTGTGGATTATCAACGAACCGATCATGGTCAGCGAGGGTGAGAACAGCGATATTCGATACAACTTCTTCTATCCCCGCTGGGCATATGACCAATATCGCGAAGAACTAGCCACCCGAACTCAGCTACTCGATGTCCCTTACATTGATGCCTGGGATTGGATTAACCCGCTTGAATACACCAACTCCGCCATCCACCTCACCCCCTATGGGGAGAAGGAATTTGCTGAGATGTTGGCTGAGGAAATCAGTGAAATTGGTTGTCGTTAAAAGATTTTTGATTTATTCTTTTAAGATAACAAATGTATATGGAATGTATGTTTCTGATTGGAAAATTGTTATTAGGTGATTTTTATTTTCTAAATCAGATAAGAATTCTTCTATGTCACCAGATACATTAGTGGGATAGAGAATATAACCAACGTCTTCTAAAAACAGACGAGTCTCCATGTAATTTAAGTCGTCGAAACTGAAGGAGATACGAGAATTTTCAAAACCTGGAAGATAGTCAACCGGATAATTTGTAAGGATCTTTCCATCCATTTGGTTCTCAGCAAAATACTCATATAACTTTGAATTAAGTTCCTCACTAAATATCTGTTTTTGTTTTTCAATTTGTTTAGCTTCCAATAATTCATTAGGAAAGAAGAAAATTGATAAAAATATAACAACACTCAAAAGAATGAATAATATATTTAAAGGAATTTTTCCTAGTTTTAATCTTCCGGATATCAAAACTAAATATTCCAATAAGCTTACAAATCCTAAGCAGAATAATAATGCGATTAACGGGAACATCATTGTTAAATTTCTAAGGTCATAGCTAGCATAAGTAGCCCACAAGAATACATATGGTAACACCACAAATACTGCGATAATCCTCCAAAACTTATCAATAATAAATATTGATGGGACGATGAGAAGGGCAATATATAAGTAATTTCCTAAGCTTCGTAATCCTGGGATTAAGTTCGAAAGTATGGATTGGTTATCATGAGTTTGATTTGTATCAACTACTGGTTGAAGAAGATGCGTGGTTTCAACACCAATAATCATTTCAATCCCTTTGTACAAAAACCAAGGAATAATAATTATTCCAATCATTGAAATGGCAATAATCGTTTGTTTCTTATACTTGTTGAAAATTTCTTTTAAATCTGATCTCAAAACCAGAAAAACGGAAATTAATAATATACATAGTAAAGCGTAAAATCCGGGTTGTTTTGTAACAACTGCTCCAGCCACAAAAATTAAAGACAAGAATACATAATTCAATTTATCATCAAGATTTTTTGACTTGTATGCAAGATAAAGCATCACAATTGAAAGTAAAACAAAAAAAGTTAATGGGAAATCGACGTATCCTGAAGCGATAAAATCTCCTGAAAACTTTTTCATGAATAATCTGGTGACTTCGACTGCGAGAAAATAACCAGGATTTTTTGTTTCCAAGCCCATTCCGAATAATATCAAAAGAATCAGCAATGGGAACAACGGCATAATGGCTTTTGAAAAGAATTGGATTTGAGATGTGCCAATTACTTGGTAAATCATAGCCCAATTGGTTGGAATTAATTGTGGGTAATCCTGGGTTCTTAGAGGTAATCGATTGGAAGCCCAATCCACTGCCCATCGGTTCCAAGAAACCACAGCGTCCCATGTATTAAAAACTTCACCAATGTTATATCGAAAGAATCTTGATATCCACTCAATTGCTATGATGGCAATCACAAAACAACCAAGTAATAAACCATACTGTAGAAATTTACCAAATCTATTTTCATTTTCCTGAATTTCTGGGAAAAAGGAGCGAATTGATTTGGCTATTGAATTCCATGTTTTTGTAAAGACATTCTCAAGTCTTAATTCAACAAGTTCCCGTCGATAAAGATAAATGATAAAACCAATCTCAATTATTAACAAAATAAGAATAATCGGACGAATAAATAAACCAATAGCGGTCAAGAAAAAAACAATAATAAAATTTGAAATTAAACTAAACGCAATCAAAGAAGAAACGAAAAAGAAAAAATTCTTTGGAAATCGTACATATTTGTTAATAATGATTCCAGGCAAAATTAAAGCTTGAAAAATTCCAATTATTCCTAAAGCAAACATAGAGATCTCCGAATTCGGTATTACGATAATTATAAAAGGTATTCAGAATTAGAGGATTTATCAAACAATAGAATTCTGAGATGTAGATAAAATCTGATCCGTGACTAGTAGTATCTTAAAGTTAACATTAAAAAAGTTTGTTCTATTATGACTGATATAATATCAGCAAGATTTAGTGATAATTTCAAGAATCATTTCAATTTATGAAAAACTTCAGCGCTTTCTTTTCCTCCATCATAATCCTCTCCTTCATTCTCACAGGATGTCAGGCTATCCCTGTGCAAAGCCAGGTTGACCCAACATTGATTCAAACCGGGCTAATCAATAAGCCTAATCCTGAAGTAATATCTCCCGGTGAGATGGATTCAACCCCCGAAGAAAATGTTATCCCCAACCCACCAGCTGAATTAGTGGCTACCGAAGCCACTTCTCAACCTCCGTTCACACCCCAACCCAGTCCCACCTCACGTCCTACATTGGCTCCAGATGACTGGCAGGAATTACCAATTTTCCCTACCGAAATCAGTGAGCGTGCCCGTGAGATATACCAGCGTGGCATAGAAATGGGAAATGACCCCAGCCATTTCTCCAAATTAGGCGATTGCCAGAATATCACTACCTATTTCCTGGCTGTTTACAATCACCCTGATCAATATACCTTGGGGGAGCATTACCAGCATCTTCAGGAGACTATAGATTACTATGGAGATTCCTGGTCACGCGAGAGTATGTCGGTCAAAGGGGGGTTCAATGTCGCCTCGGTTTTCAACCCGATGCTAAGCAACCGAGAGTTTTGCGAGAAAAATGAATCACCATTAGCGTGTGAATTACGAATTTATAAACCTTCAATCGTGCTAATCAGTATGGAAGAATGGTGGAATGGGGATACCGATAAATACGAAAACTACCTACGAAAAATTATCGACACTGTAATAGACCATGGTGCACTCCCCATTCTCGCGACCAAAGCGGATAATCTCGAAGGAGATCACGCGATAAATCGATCCATCGCGAACCTGGCGTATGAATATGAAATCCCGCTCTGGAATTTCTGGGCAGCAGTGCAACCGATTCCATCCAAAGGATTACTCAAAGATGGTTTTCATCTGACTCACGGGGTTAATAACTTCACCAGTTCAGCCCAGCTTAAACGTGGTTGGGTTCAACGCAACCTGACTGCCCTCCAGGTGCTGGATGCTGTCAGGAGAGAATTACAAACCCCATGAAAAAATTCTTGTGGGGGATCCTCTTTCTGGGGATTGGTCTATTAACCAGTTGTTCGCCTGGTGTGTTTTCGGAATTAGAAAAACCTGGTGATTTGCTACTGGCTGATTCCATAACAACGCAGACCATTTCAATCCCAAACACCCCCACAAACTCAGCAACCAATACCTCATCTCCTTCGGGCACTCCTTTTCTACCTTTAACATCTACTTCCACAACCATTCCCCCAACTGCAACCAATACCCCAACCGCCACCAGTACGATCGATCCAAATCTCGCCCAATTCGGACCCGGGGATGTGCTTATTCCTGTCTTAATGTATCATCATGTTCTTCCCTACGCAAACAGTGAGTATGCGGTCTCCATCGACCAATTCCGTAGGCAAATACAATGGCTATCTGAGGAAGGATATCAAACAATCAGTATAAATGACATGGCGACTGCGATCCTGCGAGGTAAAATACTGCCAAAAAAATCAATCATCCTGACGTTTGATGATGGTTTTATGGATGTGTATGAAAATGCCTTCCCAATCCTGACTGAATTCGGATACACAGCGACCATGTATTTGATAGAAGACGTGATCAATGAACATCCCTATGTGACGGACGAAGTTATAGAAGAATTGATCGAAGCAGGTTGGGAATTCGGGCATCACTCCAAATCACACGCCTATCTCCCAAAATTGCATAATCTGGATGAAGAAGTTTGTGATTCGCGTGGGCGATTGATCGAACGCTTCAACCAATCCTTTGATAGCTTTGCGTATCCGTACGCGGTCAAAGATGATCAATCCATTCAGGCAGTCAAAGATTGTGGCTACACCTCCGGGGCAGGGAATGGAAGTTTCACCATCCAGACCGAAAATCGGCTCTTCTTCTTCAGCCGGCGAGAGATCAAAAGCTATTTTGACATGCAGCGTTTCATCACTACCGTCACCGATATTAGATGAATCTAAATCATTTTCTAAAGGTTTAAGAGAGATTTCAGCGATGAATTAGGCATAATCTGATAAAATGGGGTCATTCTACTTACCTGGAGGAAACATGTCACAGGAAATTATCGCAACTTTATCCCAAAAAATTGCTTCCGATATTCTCAAACAACCCAAGAAAACCATTCAAGCCGATGAAGCACTCATCTCCAGTGGATTAATCGATTCCTTTAGCCTGGTTGATCTGGCATTACTCATCGAAGATGAGTTTGGGGTAACCATTGATGACACAGAACTAAATGCAGATAGCTTCGACACCCTGGAGCAATTAGCTGAATTGATTCAATCCAAAAAGTAGGGGAAAATTGAATACATTTTCTGAGCTTCTTAAATCCGCTTACCACAACAATCCGGAATCGATAGTGATAACCTTGCAGAAGGCAGGCGAAGAAGATGCACCAATATCCTATAAAGACCTGATCGAAGGGGCAGCCGGTTATGCCAAAACTTACCAAAAGCATGGCGTTCTTCCAGGAGAAGTGGTCATCCTGATTTTGCAGCATGGGGTTGATCTGGTGTATGCATTTTGGGGAGCAGTCCTGCATGGTGCCATTCCCTCCATCATGCCTTACCTCACGGAAAAATTGTTACCCGAACGCTACCGCCATGATCTGGAAGCATTAATCTCCGTTACGAAACCAGCAGCGATCGTTACTTATCCGGAATTTGAAGGGGAAGTGAGACCAGCTTTAAAGGAAGGTGACTCGGTTAGAACCCTCATTTTAAGCGATTCAATTGAAAAACCTTGCACACCGGATTTTGACCAATTAGGTGGTTCGAAACGTAATCCCACTGATGTTGTTCTTCTTCAACATTCTTCCGGAACGACAGGCTTACAAAAAGGGGTAGCCCTTTCGCACCAGGCTATATTCAAACAACTCGACAACTTATGTGCCGCACTGGATTACCGCAAGGAAGATGTGATAGTCTCCTGGTTACCACTCTATCATGATATGGGGCTGATCGCTGGATTCCTGCTACCCATTCTCACCGGGCATCATTTGGTTTTGCTTTCTCCTTTCGATTGGGTGAAAGCTCCTCAACGCCTTTTCCATTCGATTACCAAATACATGGGAACATTGGTATGGTTGCCCAATTTCGCCTATTATTTCTGTGCTCAAAAAACCCGCGATCGGCATTTGGACGGTGTGGATCTTTCCAGTGTTCGGGGAGTGATCAACTGTTCCGAACCAGTTCGTGATGACGGGCACAGGGTTTTCCTGGAAAAATTCAAACCTTATGGATTGGCTGAGAATGCTTTGGCAGTAAGCTACGCCATGGCGGAGAATGTGTTCGCGGTTACCCAAACAAAAATTAACCAACCCCTTTTCTTTGAGGATATCGATCGGGATAGTCTGCAATCCGAGAAAATCGCTTTACCCACCATAGATGGAAAAGCAGTCGTGCGTATGGTTTCCTGTGGAAAACCGATCCCAAATGTTGAGATAAAAATTGTCGATCCAAACGGTAATTCATTAGAGAATCGGCAGGTGGGGGAAGTCGCGGTGAAATCCAACTGTATGCTCAATGAATATTACAACCGTCCGGATGCCACACAAAAGACGATCATGCAGGATGGATATTTCCTCACCGGTGATTTTGGTTATATGGTCGGACAGGAATTATTCATTACCGGACGCAAGAAAGACCTCATCATCGTGGGTGGAAAGAACGTTTACCCGATGGATATTGAACAACTAGCCATGGAAGTTGACGGTGTTCACCCAGGACGCGTCAGTGTTTTTGGTGTTTTCGATGAAACTAAAGGGACTGAAGATGTGGTTTTGGTGGCTGAAGTGGATACCAAAGATGAAGCAGAACGACAACGAATTACCGATGAGATTCGAGCGGTGGTTAATCGGGGTTCGGCAATTGCCCTTCGACAAATCTATTTGGTCGATCAGGGTTGGATGGTCAAAACTTCCAGTGGAAAGAACTCACGCTATGCGAACAGAGAAAGATTTCTGGAGGAAACCGATCAGAGTTAATTGATGTTGTTGCTGGTTATCTTAATTACAGAAAATCCACTACAATTAATTAAGAACCCTTACCCAGAATGAGAGATTAATGCTCAAAAAGAATCAAACGGAAGTAAAAAACGATTCATTCGCCGAAACCTATTTTCAGGAAATTCAATTCATTGATCAGCGCAGGAAACGCTGGAACAAACTCAATCAGGAAGATCCATTGCAGGTTTTAGTATTTTGGGTGTTAATCCCCATCTTTTTGGGTTCGCTGACCATCACCACGATTATTTTTCTTTCCCTTTTGGTTTAACCCAGCTCATTTCCGAATATAGATGATGCAATGGATCTGCATCGGCCAATCGGCATAACCTGTTGGTTTAACCCAGCTCATTTCCGAATATAGATGAGCAAGCCCTCACTTCCATAGATATCGGTGGGTAAGTAGGCGAGTAAATCATATTGTTCAATAAAACGGGGATCTATAAATAAACCCAGGCGGCCATAGACTTCAAGCAGCACTACCAGATCTGGTTGTTGATCGATGATCAAATCCGGGGCAACTGCATAATTGGTAACATAGAATTTCTGATCAAGTGGGTAATAATCCAGCGCTTCTGGTGAGTTTAACCCGACTGTATCCAAAATTCTGGTTTGGGTGAAATACCCCAACACGCCAACATCCCCAGCTGCCAGCGTCGTATCTGTTTTGAGATAAGGTGTAACAATTTGGGCAGCCTTTTGATAAAGCAATTCCAATTTGTACCAGGCCATCCCCGGGGCGGGACGATCCAATCCATGGTCCGGTCGGAGTTGCCAATTGTTTACCAGACTCCCCATTGGTAATAGGATCAGCAAGACAACCATTAATCCCTTTTGAAAAAGTACAGGCAAATGGATTTTCCTGCCAGAGAGGACTGAGGAAAAGAACACGGCGATACCCATTAAGTACCCAAAGAACAAAAAAGGTAACGGAGGGGTCAGGTACCAGCGAAAAATCAAGGGATTGGCGATCGCAAACACGACCAGATACAGCCAGGGATAAACCATGATCACAAGACTTTTGCTGGAAATCTGAAATAGTTTCTTTGACCCGATCAGGAAGAAGAAAGGATATATTAATAGTCCAGATCCCACCGCGAAGGCAGATCCAAACCATATATCTGACATGAATGGGGTGGTGTAGTGTTGTAATAAGCGAATCAAAGCTGCTTCGGGGGGTAATCGGTAAGCCCCCAACTTCGCCTGTACCGAATGGGGAATGGGGGTACCAAATTGTAAGGTAGCATACCCGTACCACAATAATGGGATTAACAACAAAGCGAACAGAGCCACCCACTGCCATTTGGATTGTTTTCGAATTACCCTGATTAGGTAATCTAACCCGATTAACCCTACCAGCAAAATCGCATCTGGTCTGGTGATTAGAGCCAAACTCCCCAAGAACGCAGCCAGAGTAACTTTATTGATCAGGTAAAAGTAGGCTGTACCAACCAACAACAAAACCACCAGGCTGGTTTCCAGGCCACCTATGGCAAAAGTTACACTATGAGGGGCTATGGTCCAACACAAAGCAGCTGCCAGGCCGACCAAATATTGTTTATAGCGAACCCCCAAAAAGTACAGCAAAATTGCGGTTAGTCCATCAGCAATCGCATTCAGTAACATCGCAATTTCAGGAAATGGTGCCTTGGTTCCACCACTCAAACCTCCGAAAATGACCATAAGAAAGGTGTAAAGTGGGGTGGTTGTCCCCATAATATGCTCACCCGGGTTAAAAACAAAACCTTCCCCGGAAAGTATATTTTGAGCATAACGAAATGTAATGAATGAATCATCAATGGTGCGTGGTCCGGGGATCATGCGTGCCGAAAAAGCCAAAAGAAAAAGGAACAATGGAAGTAAGCGGGCCAACGATTTCATCTATTTATTAATTATAGATGAGATGCGTCGATTCTCTCATTACCCAAGCAAATCCTGCACAATATCTCGTACCCAATATGGATTTTGTCCTTGATGTGAGAGTCGCCGGATGCCATCCAGATGATTTCCCAGGGTCACAATCGCCGGTTCTTCCTTAAGGTTTGTGCCCTGTGCCAGACCTACCGTCGAGAGCAGTCCATTGCAGAGACAGCGACGCGACTCTGTATTTTGAGGTAACCCGCGTTTCTTCACAAAACCTTCAACAGGTGCTGCTGAACAGCGTTGAAAAAGCTGTCGCTTTCCATTCGCATCTGGTTTGCTTAAACCACGCTGTTGTAATAATCCTATATCACATACTCTGGGTCTGGCAGCATAAACGTTATCGTTGGCAAGAGTGTCATCTAATTGAACGACTTTGAAAGGAAAACCTGTTGGCGAGAAGAGTGTTGTTTTCACCAGTTCTGAATCTTCAACCCCTTTTTTTATCTCGTTCAAAATAGCTGTCCGATAGGAAGGTTTCATGCCTGATTCTTCTGCTAATGCGAAAACAGACCCCACCTGAACTCCTGCAGCTCCAGCATCCATGGCTTTTTGAATTTTCTCACGACTTGCATATCCACCCGCTAACCAGAAAGGCAGGCCAATCTGACGAATCACAGAAAGATCAGGTTCATCTAATTCACTATAAATCGGTTGTCCCAGTGTATCCAGGCGCATAGGGCCTTGTGGCCCAGCGTTGTGCCCGCCGGCGGTGTGATGTTCGATGATGAAGCCATCTGGTGCTTCACTGGGACTTTGGGCTAGCATCTGGACAAGCCCTTCCAGAGAGGCGATCGCTAAAAGTGCAGGTCGTTGAAGCGGTGTAGACGTAAATTTTCCATCCGCTATCTGCCTGGGATCAAAAGGAACGTAAAAAACCTCACCAGATTCCCGATACAACACTGAAATATCAATGTTGACACTCTCATGATTTACCAAGCGGGAACAGATTGCCGGAAGTCCATCCGGGTTGCCCGCACCGACGATTACCCCATCTACATTTGCAAGCATTGCTCCATACATGGTATAGACTAATGGCAATTCCACCTTTTTTAAAAAGTTTATAAAAATATTACCAGTATGGTTTTCTTTCGCAAGCCATACCTCGGCGAATCCAGTTGCAATCAGTAGCTCAATATTCTCTTCGTCCAATACAAGTGCTACAGAAGTAGTTGGCTGAGATGGTAAAGGGATGATATCACTACCATCCAAAGCACGTACGTTTTGCTGAGGAGGATTCTTGAAGCGGCTGGTTGGTGCTTTACCACCTTCAACAAAATAACGGTCAAGGATTTTTTTACCAATTCCCGTATTGAATTTTTCATCAAACGCAGTAAGAGCCCGGCATACATGACCCCCCGGGTCGCCAAGCTGCAACAAACGAACATATACCCAATCTAATCCGGTACCCGAAACAGTTCCAACAGTAATACCTGGCTTCTCCATAGCCACTGCTTTAGCCAGTCGCCAATTTGAAACATATACTCCCATTCCCCCTTGAATGAGTTTAATTTTTTTCAGAAAGTTCATTATCATACCTCATCTCAGAATGACACTTTTGTTCTGATCAACATATCCAGATGCATTAGATGCATTCGCAATCTTAACTCTCATAAAAACCAGTGGTAGATTTTTAATTGCTGATCACTGGAATAATTTCGTGGTTGTAATTTATAACCCCCTTTTCAGCTATTCGTTGTGATGATGGAAGAAAATTTCAATAACAGAAGTAGGTCGCACTTACACCCATGAATGCTCAAAATTTTCTAGAGGTGTGGGTTAGGGTGTCAGCATAATTTTCGCTGACAACGGAGAGTCTGTTTCTGGTTTAGCCAAATCGATTGCATTATAATCAAATTCAGAAATGCATTTAACTGTTCATAGACAGGAAAATTATTCCAATGAAGTCGTTGCAACAAAAACGAATTGAACTACACAACCATCGACTGCTTGCCATTTCTAAGGTGACAGAGCGGCTAAAGCTCCTCGATCAACGCTTTTTTTGGTACCGTTTAAGTGCCTTTTTAGGTGCCTGGTTATTAGCAATTCTGACCCGTTTTCTCATTCCGGGGATGACCTGGTTGTGGGTATTAATTGCAATGTTTGTCATTTTTTTAGGAGTGGTATTTTTCCATCGCAAGCTCGATAAAACACGGGTACGCTACCAAATCGCGGAAGAATGGTTTGAACAACAGATCGCTCGTTCTACCTTGGACTGGGACAAAAT
>CAYSFA010000058.1:10721-16852 GCA_964430025.1 uncultured Anaerolineaceae bacterium
CGCCATTCCTCCTTTGCTTAATAACCCTGATCATCCTTTTATGAATGATTTAAACCTGATGGGGGAAAAATCACTCTTACAGCTAATAGATGTCACCAATACAACTGGTGGGCAAAAACTATTGATTGATTGGTTCCTCAACCCTGAACTGAACCTGGATCAGATCCTGGTACGCCAATCACTGATCAAAGAGATTTTAAGCCTACCAGGTTTTCGAAATCAAATTTTAATACATGGCAGGGAGGTTCAACAATCTTCAAAGGGGTTGTGGGATGAGAAAAACCTCGAATCCTGGTTGCAGAATTCGACTTCTACTACAAAATTAAACCGTTGGGTTTTACTGCTTTCTCTCCTCGCGGGGTTGAATCTATTTTTATTGACGATGGATCTGATAGCAGGTTGGGGGGCTTATTGGCAATTGAGTTTGCTGGTATATTTTGGTCTTTACTTTTTCCAATATCGTACCTATCAGAACACTTTTCAAACCGCATTTCAAATTAACAAGGATTTAATCCCACTTGAAGGGGTCTTGAAGTATCTGGAAAAGTACCCTGCGCCAGATCAAGGCCTTCTCAAAAAATTATTAGCTCCCATACAACAAAAACAACAAAAACCATCTCTGCATTTACGAAAAATTGTTCTGATCAGCTCCGCCGCTTCTATTCAAAACAATCAAATTCTTTCCTTATTAATCAATGCAATTTTGCCATGGGATATGATTTTTGCTTTAATTCTCGAAAAACAGAAACAGAATCTGCAGCGAACTCTGCCAGAATGGCTATCAACCTGGTATCAAGTGGAAGCGTTGTCTTCTTTAGCCAATTTTGCCAGCTTGAATCCGGATTACCAATTCCCGACAATTTCACAAACTCCTTCATCACCACTATTTACGGCGCAAGAATTAGGACATCCATTGATTGGGAAAACCATAAAAGTAGTAAATCATTTTTCTATTGCTGCCATTGGGGAAGTAGCAATCATCAGTGGATCTAACATGTCTGGAAAAAGCACATTTTTACGTACCTTAGGGGTCAATTTAGCACTTGCCTTTTCAGGCTCTGTCGTGAATGCAGCCCAAATGCAGGTTTCATTGGTGCGCTTATTCACCTGCATCCAGGTTAGTGATTCACTAAAGGATGGTTTTTCTTATTTTTATGCCGAAGTACGACGATTAAAACAGATATTAACCAACCTGCATGAAACCGAAAGCTTGCCTGTTTTTTACCTGATCGATGAAATTTTCCAGGGGACTAACCATGAAGAGCGTCGCATCGGAAGCCTGGCTTATATCAAAGCTTTGATCAAAGCGAATGGAATTGGGGCAATTTCAACGCATGATATCGAACTCAGCAAACTCGCTGACCAGGAAGAGCGAGTTCATAATTATAATTTTCAGGATTCGGTTGTCGAAGGAAAAATGGCCTTTGATTACATCTTAAGGCCTGGACCAAGCCCTACCACCAATGCATTGAAGATAATGGAAATCGAGGGGTTACCTATCAAGAACGAAGATAGACAATTATAGAACTCGAGGGGCTATCGATCATAAAATCAATGAAAAAAATAATATGACTATCGATAAAATTTGTCATAAATAAATGATTACAATTATTGAGAGAATCTTGGACAAATTACATCTAATTTGTGCAACTTTTCCGGTATACTATCATCTAATCATTTGGTAATATTCTTGCCATCGAAGGAACTTTAACAGGTCAATTGATTTATGAAACATAGTGCGTTAGAATATAAATTAAGGAAAAATACCCGTCCGGTCGTCGTGGAATTTTGGGCCCCTTGGTGTGGTCCTTGCAAAATGATGGCTCCTTATTTGAAAAACGCAGAAAAAGCATTTGCTGCTAGAGTCGATCTTTGGCGCATCAATGCTGATGAAGAACCAAATCTGGTTCGAGCCATGGGAGTTCGCGGCATACCAACTATGGTTGGTTATTACCAGGGTGAAGAAATTTCTCGTCGGACTGGTGCATTGACCGCAGATAACGTGCTAGGTTTCTTTGAAGCGGTAGAACAACAAAAACCGTTCACACGCTCACTATCTTGGGTAGAAAGAATTATTCGTATCATACCCGCACTAGTTGTCCTGATCTTAGGCTGGACCAGTGGACCAAATTATTGGTTGATGGCAATTGGTGGTGTTGTTTTGGTTAGTGCATTTTACGATCGCTTTCCAATTTATACAGCAGTAAGCAAGCAGATAAAAGAGATTTTTAGTAAAAGAACTGCCTAATTAACTTCGTGAAAAACAAGACCTGCTCTTAGGGGGAACGTACCCTGGATGGAGGGCATTATGGAGAGCAGGTTTTGTTTTTTCAATTAAGCAGACCCCCAAGTAAAATTGACAAAACTTATATAAAAAGTTGACATTTATGACCCTGCCAGTATAGTGAATTCACCAGGGCAGTTCTATTTTCCTATCTATTATACGAACCGACCTGAGACTTTTTTTCAAAGAGGGAATATTGCCGAACCAGATTTCTCAAGGGTCCGTTTTCCGAAATGTAGTGGAACGTGAAAAACCATTACAAGTGGTTGGGGTAATAAATGCGTATAGTGCCTTATTAGCTCGTGATGTCGGTTTTCGTGCGATTTATTTATCCGGTGGGGGAGTAGCGGCAGGGTCATTAGGCGTTCCTGATCTTGGGATCACAACACTGGAGGATGTATTGGTCGATGTACGCAGGATAACTGATATCACCAATCTGCCATTGTTGGTGGATGTTGATACCGGGTTTGGGTCTGCGTTTAACATAGCTCGAACTGTAAAATCCCTCATCAAATATCAGGCCGCGGCTATTCACATGGAAGATCAAGTGCAGGCAAAACGTTGTGGGCATCGCCCCGGCAAAGCGCTTGTATCGAAAGAAGAAATGTGTGATCGGATTAAAGCAGCTGTTGACGCACGTACCGATGCAGATTTTGTGATTATGGCGCGCACGGATGCACTTGCCTCAGAAGGACTAGAAGCATCCATCGAACGTGCACTTGCTTATGTAGAAGCCGGTGCTGACATGATCTTTGCCGAGGCGGTGACAGATTTGAGCCAATATAGAGTATTTTCCGAAACACTACAAGTGCCTATTCTGGCTAATATAACCGAGTTTGGAAAAACCCCACTTTTTAGCAAGGAAGAGTTGGCTTCCGTTGGGGTCGGATTGATACTTTATCCGTTAAGTGGGTTCAGAGCCATGAGCCAGGCAGCTTTGTCTGTTTTCCAGGCAATATTTAACCAGGGATCACAAAAAACAGTTCTATCTCAAATGCAAACTCGTGAAGATCTTTATAAAACCCTTAATTATTATGCATATGAGGAGAAACTTGATCAACTTTTCCAAAATACATCAAATGATGATATGTAAACAAGAATTCGCTTAACTAACAATTAAGGATAGGGAGAAACAGATGGAAACACAATTGGTAGAGAGTAAGAAGTCAAAGAAGAAAATGGTACAACTTTCAGGCGTACCAGTAGGTGAAACCGAGATAAGTACGGTCGGTTTGGAAGGTCATGATCTTCGTTACCGTGGATATGACATTTATGATCTCGCGGAACATGCCAGTTTTGAAGAGGTGGCTCACTTGTTGGTTCATGGTGATTTACCGATACAAAATGAGTTGGATCGCTACAAGCTGAAGCTCAAAAATCTGCGAGGAATTCCAGCCCCTGTAAAAGCTGCGCTGGAACAAATTCCCGCGGCTGCTCATCCCATGGATGTAATGCGGAGCGGGTGCAGTGTGTTAGGCGCAGTGTTGCCAGAGCGTGGTGATCACACACCGGAAGGTGCCCGCCACATTGCAGATCGTTTATTAGCTGTTTTTCCATCAATGTTGCTTTATTGGTATCACTTTGCTCATCACGGCAAAAGGATTGAGGTGGAGACGGAAGATGATACGATAGCTGCTCACTTCCTGCATCTTTTGCATGGCAAACCAGCCAGTGAAATTCATGCTCGTGCTTTAGATATTACCTTTATCTTGTATGCCGAACATGAATTCAACGCATCCACATTTAGTTCACGTGTCATTGCTGGAACAGGGACTGATTTTTATTCAGCGATAACTGGTGCGATTGGCGCATTGAAAGGCTTTCGCCATGGGGGAGCCAATGAAGGGGCTATGGAAGTCATTGAGCGGTATAAATCCCCTCAACAAGCCGCGGAAGATATACAAAAAATCTTAAGAAATAGGGGGATCATTTTAGGGTTCGGCCATCCGGTCTACACCATTTCTGATCCTCGAGCACGAATTATCAAAGATCTATCCTGCACCCTATGTAAAGATTTTGGCGATGAAACGCTTTGTGATATTTCCGAAATCATCGAAGATGTGATGTGGGAAGAAAAACAAATGTTCCCCAATTTAGATTGGTACAGCGCGGTAACTTACCATATGATGGGCATTCCTACCTTTATGTTTACCCCATTATTCGTCATGTCCAGGGTTTCTGGTTGGGCAGCACACGTTATTGAGCAACGCTCAGGTGGAAAAATTATCCGACCGAGTGCAATTTATTCTGGGCCGGAACCTCGTGAATTTGTGCGACTTGAAGATCGGGTATAAGAATTCATGAGCAGTCATATTTCCAATGTACGACCGAAGCCAGATGCATTACTTGAGAAAATATCTGAATATGTATTAAGTTATCCTATCGAAAGCGAGGATGCCCTTCATACAGCCCATTATTGCCTACTGGACACAATGGGTTGTGGGATGGAAGCTTTATCCTTTCCAGCCTGCACCAAATTATTAGGACCAATTGTACCGGGTATCCAGGTCGAGAATGGTGCTCGCGTCCCTGGAACCAACTATATTCTGGATCCTGTTCAGGCAGCTTTCAATTTTGGGGCGATGGTGCGATGGTTGGATTTCAACGATACCTGGCTGGCCGCGGAATGGGGGCATCCTTCCGATAATCTAGGGGGAATCTTAATGGCAGCAGATTGGTTTTCAAGAAAAATGGTAACAACTGGAAAACCCCCGATCCTGATGAATGATGTGCTGACTGCAATGATCAAAGCGCATGAAATTCAAGGCGTCCTGGCATTGGAAAATAGTTTTAACAGGGTCGGATTGGATCATGTTCTCCTAGTAAAAATCGCTTCTACCGCGGTAATCGCTGGATTATTAGGTGCATCGCGTGAACAATTACTCAACGCTCTCTCCAATGCCTGGGTCGATGGGCAGGCGCTACGAACATACCGCCATGCTCCTAACACCGGTTCGCGCAAGTCATGGGCAGCAGGGGATGCAACCAGTCGGGCTGTGTGGTTGGCTCTCCTCGCCCTGCGGGGGGAGATGGGATATCCTTCAGCTTTGAGTGCACCGACCTGGGGGTTTCAGGATGTCCTCTTTACAGGAAAAGAAGTATCGTTAGCCCGTGAATTTGGCAGTTACGTGATGGAAAATGTTCTATTTAAGATTTCCTTTCCCGCAGAATTTCACGCGCAGACCGCAGTAGAAGCGGCATTACAATTACATCCAATGGTAAGAGATCGGCTTGACCAGGTGGAGTTGGTCGTTATTACAACCCATGAATCAGCCATCCGAATTATTGATAAGCGAGGTCCTTTAAACAACCCGGCAGATCGTGACCATTGTTTACAATATATGACTGCTGTCGGGTTGATATTTGGAGATCTCACAGCAGAGTCTTATGAGGATGCTTTTGCATCGAACCCTCTTATTGACCAAATGAGAGAAAAAATGGTGGTGGAAGAGGAGCCTCTTTTCAGTAATGATTATCTTGATCCTGAGAAGCGGTCGATTGCCAACGCGGTTCAAGTATTTTTTAATGATGGAAGTGCGACTGAAAAAATTGTAGTGGAATACCCATTAGGACATCGCAGAAGGAGAAATCAAGGGCTTCCTTTATTAATAGAGAAATATAATAAGCACCTTAATAATAGATTTTCAAAAGACCAGGCTTCGCACATTTTTGACAGAACCATTCATCCTGAAGAATTGATGAGCATGTCAGTTAATGATTTTGTTTCTCTTTGGATACCTAAGAGCAATTAGATTCGTGTTTATCCCAATTATTGATAAAGTCTATAAAAATTGGTAGTTGACAAATTATATTTAATGTTGTAAACTCTTTTTATCGTAAAAAATAA
>CAYSFA010000059.1:0-16385 GCA_964430025.1 uncultured Anaerolineaceae bacterium
ATCATTGGAACAATTTATTTTCTGATTATTTCCCTGGCGTTGAACTTCATTCAAACCAATTCGGATCTTGAGTTATTTGGCTTTTCTTTGCTGGTTGCCATCCTCACGGCGTTGGTAGCACAACCATTTCGTGATAAAGCTCAATCGATTATTGATCGCTTCTTCTTCCGTGAAAAATATGATTCAAGCTTGATGTTGCAGCGTTTGAGTAGCCGCACAGCGCTTGTGCTCGACCTCGAACAAGTTACCAATATGATTCTGAAGGATCTCACCGAAACCTTGCACATTCAGAATGCAGCTTTCTTCTTAAGAAGAGGGAAAGGCGCTGGATTCTATTTATCTTCTCAGGTTGGCCTACCCCAATACACCAAAATTCGGATGAGTGAGAATCACCCTATCGCTCTTTGGTTAGCCAGTCACAAAACTGTTTTAAATAAAAATGAACTGGATGTTCTCCCTTATTTCAAATCACTGTGGCGGAAAGAACGTGATGACCTGGAGAAATTAAATGGGGAATTATTCATTCCGCTGCTGGTGAAAACTGAGTTGGTTGGAATCTTCGTGATTGGACAAAAACGCTCTGAGCAAGGCTATTCGATGGATGATCAGCTTACCTTAACCACTTTGGCCAACCAGACAGCCGTTGCGATCGAAAATGCCCGCCTTTATAAAATCGAACAGGATCGTCGTGCAGAATTGTCCATGCTGTTCAATATGTCACGAAAATTAGTGGCAACGGATGATGTGGAAACGGTTATGCAAACCATCACTTATTTTGCCACCACCAGCACCAATGTGACCTTCACCCGCCTTCTCACCTTAACCGAAAGTGGAACTTTCGTTTGTCGATCAGCCCATTCCGTGCGAGATATTGAAATCAATCTCAAAATTGGGCAAATTGACCCGGAAGCAACCCAGGAAATATACAGAAAAGCACAACGCACCCATAAACCCATTATTCTCGAGAAGAATGGATTAAGCCCTACCAATGATATTAATCAAACCCTCTTTTTTGATCTGGCAACCAGTGTTTGCATTTTTCCACTGGAAGTGGTGGATGAATTCCTGGGATTGTTAATATTCGGGGAAGAACGACGTACTCAAAGAGAACCGTTTGATGCGAATAAGCTTCAATTAATCAACCTGATCGGTGATCAAGCCAGTAGCGCTTTGAGACGTGCCTACCTTCATGAGCAATTAGAGGAGAGTTTGTTGGAGACTGTGGTGGCTTTGGCAAATGCGGTGGAAGCTCGTGATACCTACACGGAGGACCATAGTGCCCGAATGGAGAAATTGGTAGTCACAATCTGTAACAGACTCGATTTTTCTGATGAAGACATTCAAAATATGCGTTGGGCAGCCCGATTACATGACATCGGAAAAATAGGTGTACCAGACCATATCTTGCGAAAACCAAGCAGCCTTACCGATGATGAATGGATCTCCATGCGGGAACACCCGGAAATTGGAGCTAAAATTCTTGCCCCTATCAAAAAGATGGCACCAGTCAGCCCCATAATACTTGCACATCACGAAAAATTTAACGGCAGTGGTTATCCGGATGGACTCGCCGGAAATTCAATCCCTATTGGAGCAAGAATTCTGGCAGTCGTAGATGCGTATGTAGCCATGACTGATGAAAGGATCTATCGAAAAAGCATCAGCCATAAAAATGCCGTTGAAGAATTAATTAATAACAAAGGAAATCATTTTGATCCTGAAATTGTTGATCTATTCCTTGAAATCGTTACTGAAAAATAATTCGTAATTTTTTCCGGACATGAATAAAAATATCCGATTTTCATACAATCGGATATTTTTGTATTTCAACAATGCATTTCGTTGATTTTTTCACAAAACCGTCAGGAATATGTGCAATAATTCACAAATAAGGTAATTTCGGTATTATTTATCTTTTTTTGTTGACAAGTCATTTATTTTTTGATACCATAGTTACATTATCCGTTTTATCTAACAATTAAATAAACCCCCATTAAAAATTCCGCTTAGCTGTATTCATTTAAACTTTTGTCCGCACAAAAGTATGGTTTTGTTTTTAAATTTCACCCAATAGGAGAGTTCAATATGCTGCATTTTGGAGAAAGTGTTCAAGAACTTCTAGCCCGTGAAGGAATATCGCGTCGTGATTTCCTCAAGTTTTGTAGTGTGATGGCAGGTGCCCTGGCTTTGCCCCACAAGGAAAGCATGGCAATTGCCAGAGCATTGGAATCACCTAAACGATTGCCCGTTGTGTGGTTGGAATTACAGGATTGTGCAGGTTGTAGTGAAGCCTTCCTGAGATCATCCAGCCCTACAGCTGCGGAATTGGTTTTGGATATCCTTTCTGTCGATTACCATGAAACGATCATGGCGCCCTCAGGTTTCAACGCAGAGAAATCCAAGGAAGACTCGATTAAAGCCGGTGGTTACGTGCTGGTTGTCGAGGGATCCATATCCACTGCCGGAGTAGGTGAGTACTGTACCATCGCCGGAAAATCTTCCCGAGCAATCCTGGAAGAAGCAGCTCACAACGCAGTCGCTGTGATTGCGGTTGGCAATTGTGCCACCTTTGGTGGTATCCCTGCTGCGAACCCCAACCCAACGGGGGCAGTGGGGGTATGGAATATCATCAAAGACAAGCCGGTTGTTAATATCCCCGGTTGTCCCATGAACCCTTCTAACCTGACCGCCACTGTTGTTCATTTCCTCACCTATGGCAGTTTGCCGGAAATGGATCAAATGAACCGCCCACTCTTTGCTTTTGGACGCAGAATTCATGACAATTGTGAACGACGTGGTCATTTTGATGCCGGAGAATTTGTGATGGAGTGGGGAGATGAAGGACATCGTAACGGATGGTGTCTATATAAAATGGGTTGCAAAGGCCCCGCCACCTACCACAACTGCCCAACCATACGCTTCAATGATGGGGTAAATTGGCCGATTGGGGCAGGGCATCCCTGCATCGGGTGTTCTGAACCTGGCTTCTGGAACTGGGAAGTATACAAACCAGTAACCCTGAACAGCGTTACTCCACCAACCACCTACCCCTCTGTGGAAAAACCCGAACATGAAATCTCACCCGCCAGTATCGCCATCAGCGGTACAGCCGTGGGTGCAATAGCTGGAGCAGCTGGTGCATTCGCCTACTCAGCCCTCACCAAACGATCTTCTCACACAGAACCTGAAGTGGAAGAAGAGGTTGAAGCACCGGAAGAACATGCATAAGGAGCAATTATGGAATTAAACCGTAGAGATTTCCTTAAGGTTGCTGGCGCTGGGTTAGGTACCTTGATGCTGCCTTCCATAAATGCCAAAGCAGCCACCCCCATCAATTCGGATGATGCACATGCAATGCTTTATGACAGTAATTTATGTGTAGGGTGTCGAGCCTGCCAGGTCGCCTGTAAGAAACGCGCTGGTTTACCTTATGTAACTGATGAAAATCAGATGTATGAAATGCCAACTGACTTAAATGGGGATACCTGGACGTTGATAAAACTTTATCAGGATGAAGAAACATATTCCTATGTCAAGAAACAATGTATGCACTGCGTCGAGCCAGCTTGCGCTTCGGTTTGCCCGGTCGCTGCACTTGAAAAAACACCTGAAGGCCCAGTCGTGTACCACAGCTACAAATGCATTGGCTGCCGTTATTGCATGACAGCCTGTCCCTTTGATGTGCCGAAATATGAATGGGAAGAGATCAACCCGATCATTCAAAAATGTGATTTCTGTGCTGATTTACAAGCAGCAGGTCAACAACCTGCCTGTAGTGCAGCCTGCCCAACTGGCGCTTTAATTGCAGGCACACGGAAGGAAATGCTGGAGATTGCCCATCAGCGAATTGACAATCATCCTGATCAATACTTTGATCATGTGTATGGCGAACACGAGGTTGGCGGCACTTCAATGTTGTATATATCTCAACAGCATTATGAAAAATTAGGTTACCCAACTCTGGATGCCAAATCCATTCCCGCGGTTACCTGGCCATATATGAAATCAGTTCCCTTTGTGTTCTTTGGGATGGCTGGAGTCATGTCAGCCGTCTATTATTGGACACACCGCAACCAGGAAGAAAAGGAGGCATAAAATGGCGACTGGTGTGAATAATATTCGATTACGAAAATACCCGGTTGGCGTAGGCATGATCCTCATCTGGGTTGCAGGAGCCCTTGGGTTAGGGGTTGCCGTCTACCGCTGGATCGTTGGGTTACACATCACCAACATGAGTGATAACCGCCCATGGGGCATCTGGATCAGCTTTGATATGATGAGTGGAATTGGCTTAGCAGCGGGGGCGTTTAGTGTGGCCGCGATTGTTTATATTTTCAACCTGAAAAAATTATATCCAATCGTCCGCCCAACCATTCTGACCGGATTTATCAGCTACATTCTGGCAGCATTGACCCTACTGGCTGACCTTGGATTACCTCAAAACATCTGGCATCTGATCATCTATTGGAATGTTCACTCACCCCTCTTTGAAATAGGCTGGTGTGTGATGGCATATACCACGGTGCTGCTTTTGGAATTCAGCCCGGTCGTATTTGAAGCATTAGGATGGAAAGCCCCCCTCAAATTGATTCGCAGTATCACCATCCCGCTGGTGATTCTGGGTATCTCATTATCCACCTTACATCAATCAACCCTGGGCACTATGTTAACTGCCATGCCCTACCGTATCCACCCCTTCTGGTATTCACCGCTCTTCCCGGTGTATTTCTTCCTGACAGCCATTGCAGCAGGATTAGCAATGACCGTCTTTGAAATGTACCATTCCGCCAGAACCTACCAGCAAAAATTTGAACTAAGCATCGCGTCCAAACTCACCAGCTGGATCCCGTATGTACTAGGGATCTATTTAGTGCTCAAAGTAGCCGATGTGATTATCTCAGGCAAATATATATACCTCATTCAGGATCCTTGGCCAACCTTTATGTTCCTCATCGAGATCATGGGAGGAGCACTCATTCCAGCACTGATGTTTTCCGACAAAAGAATCCGCAACAGCACCAGTGGTCTGGCGTGGGCAGCTTTTCTAACCATGGGTGGGTTGATCCTGAATCGTTTCAACTCAACCCTCGTTTTCATGAATGGTGATTTTTATTTCCCCAGTGCAGCAGAAATTGCTGTATCAATTGGGCTAACTTGTCTTGGGATCATCATGTTTGATGCGGCTATCCGCTGGTTGCCGATGTATCCCAATCCACGTGAAAGAAAACCTAACAATTCAATTAAACACGAAACAAAAGGAGTCTAAGAGATGGCAAAAGTCGTAATTGATCCGATCACTCGTATTGAAGGACATTTAAGAATTGAAGTGGAAGTCAAAGATGGTGTAGTTACCAATGCCTGGAGCAGCAGCACCATGTTCCGTGGCATCGAAACCATTCTGAAAGGACGTGACCCCCGCGGGGCCTGGACAATCACCCAACGCATCTGCGGTGTCTGAACGACTGTACACGCAGTCAGCTCCGTGCGAGCTGTAGAAGATGCCTTAAAAATTCAGGTTCCCACCAATGCCCGAATCATTCGTAACCTGATCGATGCGATTCAATTTGTACAGGACCATGTCGTTCACTTTTACCATTTGCATGCGCTGGATTGGGTGGACATTGTCAATGCGCTCAGTGCTGATCCAAAAGCCACCAGTGAGCTGGCACAGTCCATCTCCACCTGGCCGAACTCCAGTGAAAATTACTTCCGTGGGGTGCAGGAACGTGTTCAAAAATTCGTAAATAGCGGCCAGCTTGGGATTTTCGCCAATGCTTATTGGGGACACCCGGCGTACAACCTCCCCCCCGAAGCCAATCTGATGGCGGTGGCACATTATCTGGAAGCTCTGGATTGGCAGCGAGAGATCATAAAAGCACACGCCATTCTTGGGGCGAAAAACCCTCACCTGCAGACCTATCTGGTAGGAGGCATGTCCATCCCGGTCGACCCAAATAGTGAATCAGCCATTAATGCGGACAAAATCGCTCAACTTTTGGGGTTATTTGCCAAAGCAAAAGACTTTGTGGATCGGGTTTACCTGCCGGATGTACTGGCCATTGCCCCCTTCTATCTGGATTTTGCTGAAGTAGGCGAAGGATTAGGAAATTTCCTTTCTTATGGTGATATCCCCTTAATTGATGATGCTGACCCCAATAATCCCGATCATCTCTTCTTCCCACGTGGGGTGATTTTAGATCGAGATCTCAGCAAAGTACATCCATTAGATCCGGAAAAGATCCATGAATTTGTTACACACTCCTGGTATTCTTACGAAGATGAAAAAGTCGGGTTGCATCCATCTGTAGGTGAAACAACCCCGAATTACACCGGACCAAACCCTCCTTTTGAATACCTCGACACAGACAAGAAATATTCCTGGCTCAAAGCCCCTCGCTATGATGAAAAATCCATGGAAGTTGGCCCACTGGCAAGAATGTTGATTGGGTATGTATCCGGTCATAAACGAACAGTCGAATTGATCAACTTTGTCCTGGATAAGCTAAATGCCCCAGCTACGGTGTTGTTCTCCACCTTGGGTCGCGTGGCAGCCCGTTGTGTGGAAACCGTTCTCCTGGCAGAACAACTTGAACCCTGGACGATGGAATTGGCGCAAAATATCGGCAAAGGTGACCTGCGTATTCATGAACAGGATCACTGGGAACCCTCCACCTGGCCTGCCGAATCAATGGGCTGGGGTTGGACGGAAGCCCCACGGGGTGCACTGGGTCATTGGATCCATATCAAAGATGGAAAGATCGAAAACTATCAGGCAATCGTACCTTCTACCTGGAATGGCTCTCCTCGTGATGCAAAAGGGTTGTTAGGCGCATACGAAGCCGCACTGATTGGTACCCCGGTGGCGGATCCAAGCCAACCGGTTGAAATCTTACGCACCATTCACTCCTTTGACCCTTGTATGGCTTGTGCTGTGCATGTGTTGGACGCAGATGGCAATGAGATTACCAAAGTGATTGTGATGGATTAAGCCTTGAAAAAGACTCTTATCCTTGGTGTCGGTAATTATCTGCTTTCAGACGACGGCCTCAGCGTGCATGTATTGGAGCGTTTGCAGGAGAAAATTCAATTTCCGGATAATATTGACATCGTCGATGGCGGTACCTGTGGGTTAGACCTCCTTCAATATCTTGAGGGGGTCGAAAACCTGGTAATCATCGATGCTATCAATCGACGGAATACCCCTCCCGGCACGATTATTCGCTTGGCTGGGGATCAGGTACCAGCCTATTTGGATCTAAAAATTTCTCCCCACGATATTGGTTTGCCAGATCTTCTGGCAACCGCCAAATTACGTGATCTTTACCCCCCCAACGTGGTAGTTTTAGGGATATCACCAGCTTCCTTAGATCTGGGCGTTGAACTTTCTGCGATAGTGGAAGAAAAAGTCGATGAGCTTCTTCAACTGATCATCACGGAGGTCACACAACCAGAATCCATATAAGTTCGTTGATTAATCGCTTATAATGGTGCCATGACAATCATTGAAGATTCATCCAAGCTAAAAAAATCAAACCATTACAAATCAGAAATAGTTTTATTTTCTACCATTCGCATCCTCGTTCACGCGATGATGCGAATGGTTTATCCTTTTCTGGCAGTATTCGGCAGAGGCCTCGGGGTTGACCTGACCACTATTTCCATGGCGGTCAGCATACGCAATTTTTCTGCTATTCTGGTACCTTTCATCTCTTCTATCTTTGATAAACGCAGCCGCAGAAGTGGAATGTTAACCGGTATGGGGCTCTTCATAGGTGGATGTGCGGTTGTTACCTTCTGGCCAACTTACGTAATGTTCGTTGTTGCCCTCAGCCTGACCTTCATTGGAATGCATACCTTTGTTGCAGCAATGCAGGCTTATCAAAGTGACACGATTGCCCCTGACAAGCGTGAACAAGCTATTGTGGTGACCAGTATGGGATGGGCGCTTAGTTTTGTGGTGGCAGTCCCATTAATCGGTTTTATCATTGGTCGCTTTGGTTGGTTATCCCCCTTCCCGGTGATGGGCATCCTGGGAATCATTTCAGTAGTTTTTCTGCTTTGGATTGTTCCGCCGGGTAAAAAAGCACTCAAAGAACAAAAAGAAAAAGTTCAAAACGGTATGTTGCAGGTTGTTTCATCCCCCACTGCTATCGCAGGTGTCTTGATGATTTTGTTTTTCTGTGCTGCCCATGAAGTGGTGAACCTTGTTTTTGGGGTTTGGATGGAAGACACCTATGGGCTTTCGATTAATGCGTTGGGAGTAGCTTCTACTGTCATCGGCATAGCAGAAATCTTGTCGGTTATCGCAGTTAGTTGGCTAATTACCAAAATGGGATCCAAACGAACTGTGGGAATCGGGTTGATTTTTAGTGCACTCACAGCCTTGAGCATCCCCATCATTGGAAAATTTGGGCTTTGGGGTGCTGAAGTCGGCCTTTTTCTGTTCAATCTGGCTTTTCAAATCCCCTTTATCAGTTATGCACCATTACTTACAGAAGTTTTACCTTTGGCTCGCGCTTCTTTGTTGGGGGCGACCCTCGCTGCTGTTGGGGTAGGTCGTATGATGGGTTCTTTGGTTGCTCCGTTTTTATACAATCAGGGATTTATTTATAATGCGGTTCTATCCATGCTGCTTTTTCTGATCGCCTTGTTCACACTTACCAAAATCAAAGCCAGCCAAACTAAATCTCCGGTTATCTAGATCAACTCATGATTTTATTTCGTCCTGCATTTTTGGCACGATAAAGTTGCTGGTCTGCTTTTTCCACCAACTCATTCCCATTTTCCGCTTGATACTCTACTACTCCACCGGAGATCGTTACCTTAATCCCTTCCGGATATTGGGCTTTCCCAATTTGAATCCGAATTCTCTCTGCTGCATTGTGTGCCTGTTTGACATTTGCATTAGGGAAGATTACCAGAAACTCCTCCCCTCCATAACGGCCGACCAGGTCAACTTCTCGGACAGTATCAGCGATTGTATTTGCTACTTGAATTAATACCTGATTTCCAGTTTCATGCCCATAGGTATCATTAATTTGCTTAAAGTGATCAATATCCAACAACAGAATTGACAATCCAAAATCATAACGTTTTTGGCGTTTGATCTCTTCTTCTAATTTGTCGTGAATGGCCTGGTGGTTAAATAATTGTGTCAATCCATCGGTTATGGCAAGTTTTTGCAGTAATTCATTTTTTTCTTCGATTTGAGCAAGTAATTCATGACGTTCGGTAACGTCAAACACAATCCCTGCCAAAAATTCAGGTTTCCCCTCTTCGTCTCGTTGAGTAACTTTTCCGATATCAAGGTACCAGCGCCATTTTCCTTCTTTGGTCTGAATGCGATATTCGGTTTCATAAACAGGTGAAATGCCCTTTAGATGATCAATCATGTGGTCCATCACCCGTTCATAATCTTCCGGATGTAATTTTTCGGTAAAGAATTGATAATCCACCTTCTCAGGAATTTCCTCGGGGGAGTATCCTAAAGATGTCACTTTCAAAGGGTTAAAAACCACCTCATTTGTTTTGTAATTCCAATACCAATGCCCTAAATTACCAGTCCATGCAAATTCGAGGGTCAGCTCTTCTTCGTCTTTCCTTTTAAATTCTCTGATCCAACCTTCTAATTCCTGAATTTTTTGAATTAAATCCTCTTTGGAAGCGTTTTGATAATTCATTTTTGGCTCCTGTTCAAAGACAATATTTCAAAATTTTTATTTTTCTATCTCACACAAGAACAATTCAACAATTTCCGGATCAAGCTGCTTGCCGGAAATATCCCTAATATATGCCAATATGTCCTCTCGTTTCCATGCTTTCCGATAGGGGCGATCGGAGGACAAAGCATCCCAGATATCAATCACAGTGAAGATGCGTGCTGCAAGAGGAATATCTTTGCCTGCCAAAGCCTGTGGGTAGCCAGAGCCATCCCAGCGTTCATGGTGAGAATAGGGAATATCCAGAGCAGGTTTGAGAAATTCAATTTTTGATAACAAATTATAGGCGTACACCGGGTGACGTTTCATGATCACCCATTCTTCTTCTGTTAGAGGTCCAGGTTTCAGCAGGATATTATCCGGAATCCCCATTTTTCCAATATCATGTAATAAAGCTCCTCGTTCAATCTGAACCAAATCATCCCCACTTACCCCTAATTTTTTGGCTATCGTCAATGTAAGGTCAACCACCCTACGGCTATGCCCGGCAGTCTCCTGTTCTTTCAATTCCAGTGCGTGTGACCAACCCTCCAGAGTAGAATCATAGGCGACCATTAAATCCGTTGCCAATGTCTTTAATTTTTTCTCAGCAATTTTTTGATCCTCAATCAAACTAAGCAATACCTGGCGTGACTGATCAGCTTTATTAAGCAAATCCTGCAATTCCTGTTGGGCAATAACCTCTTTTTCTTCAGCAATTTTTCTACTGGTAATATCTTCCATCATCCCAATTGTGAATAAAGGCTTTCCAAATTCATCCCGTACCAAGGTGGAAATCAGGTTCGCCCAAAACACCTCGCCATTTTTACGCACCAAACGCTTCTCATACGAGAAAGATTCTCGTAAACCGGATTTGTATTCCTCAATCATCTGGACATTCATCGCAACATCTTCTTCAAAGGTTACGTCTCGAATATTCAATGTGGCATATTCACTTTGGGTGTAACCAAGCATTTTTAGAATGGCTGGATTCCCGGATATAAAATTCCCTGACAAATCGGTTAAGGAAATGCCCAGACCAGACGTTTCAAAAACCCTGCGAAATTTTTCTTCGCTTTTCTTCAAGGCTGCTTCGGTTTCCAACATGTTGGTGATATCACGAGCTATTCCCAGCACCCATTCTATTTCTCCATGTGGGTTGCGAACGGGATTTAAACGCCAATCCAGCATTAATTTTGCTTCCTGATTGTTGTTATTTTTAACCGGCCAATATGCAATTCGATTGACTGGTTTTTCGGTTAAGATGACGCGTTCCAGATCGTCAATTAAGTTCTCAACCAATTTGTTATCAGTAAAAATTTCATCCGGTCGCTTGCCTACAATCATAGAGGATTCCAACCCTGTTAGCCTGACTGAGGCATCATTGACATATTCAAATTTGTAATCTTTAGTAAACAGGGTAATTACATCCTGGCTGCTTTCTGCCAGGCTGCGAAACCTTCTTTCATTAATAATGAGTGCTTCTTCAAATTCCTTTAAGTCTGTTACATCCACATGGCAACCAATGAGTTTGGATGCTTTCCCGTTTTGATCGCGTTGGATCATTCCTCGCGAAAGAATCCATCGATAAGAGCCATTCTTGTGTCGTAGTCTGAATTCTGCGTTAAATGTATTACTATCTCCATCCAGGAAAGAGTTCACCGTTCCGAGGACTTGATCTCTTTCATCAGGATGTAATCTGGATATCCAATTGATTCGGTCGTCGGATAATTCCTCCGGGAGGTAGCCTAACTGCCCTTTCCATTCGGGAGAGTACTTGTATTCTTCATTCACAAGATCCTCTTCAAAAAAACCTATATTGGCTGAATTTATGGCCAGACTTAACTGCTCTTCGCGTTCTTGCAAGAGATTAAAAACCGTTTCACGTTGCACCCGATTGATTAATAAAAACCCCAGGATAGCTGTGACTATCGGATATATAACCAAAACAGGAAAACTTATTTTCCCTAAAACGCTAAAAGCTGTCTCTTTGGGAAGGGTGAGCATTAACAACAACATCACCACATGGTTTAATAAACCAAAAAGGTAAAGTTCCACCATCTTTATTTTTTCAATTTTTTTCTTTCGCAGGTATCGCCAGGCGATACCAATGCTTCCAGTTGCGATAATAACACTGATACCGGTAATTGCAGCAATACCACCTTGCATAAAACGTAATATCGATGCCATCACCATGGCAATTATGGTAGGAACCAGACCAAAAAACAATCCGGAAATACTAAGCAAGATTGAACGGGTATCAAAAATAATACCTGGTGCAAAATTCCAGGGGCTGAGCATCAATAAAATACAAATACTTCCGATGATGATGCCAATGAGGATACGCTGAACGCCAACCAACCTGGTTTGCCAACGAATTTTTAAAATGTCAAATACCAACGCAGTCACTAACAGCAGGGCTGCATTGTCAATCAATAAATGAAAACCATTCTCATTCATTTATTTCCTCTACCCAGACATCAATGTTATGGATGATACCTATTTGTATTCTTCTGGACTTTTCGTTGAATATCATTAAGGTGATTTCCAATCCGTATTCAGCAATTAGTACACATAATATTTTAGTTTATCCTAAATTGCTTCAACACTTTCGTATTTGCCTGGTTTTCCAAGTAAACTTAACAACTGATTGACTTCCTGTTTTAATTCAATAATCCGGTTTTCTCTTCCCAATGTGACATTATGCCAGCGCTGTAATTCTACCAATTGATCATTTAATTTTTTTTCTGCTTCCAAACGCTCCGTAATATCATGAATGATGGAATAAATGACAGTGTTCTTATTAATCACAATTGGGGTGGTATAAATTTCCACCATCCGGATTTCTCCATTCGCAAGACGATTCGGGAACACAAGATATTTGTTTTTACTATGATTTGACTGGTTAATGATTTTATGCATTTCTTCGTGTGAAAGAGTATTGATATCCCCAATCGTCATTGTACATAACTGTTCAATTGAATATCCATAATAATTTGCGGCACCATTATTTGCATCAACAATGCTATCATCCTGGGGGTTGATTAAAAACATTGGAACTTCGTGTTCTGAAAACATTTTTCGAAAACGTTCTTCACTTTCCTGTAGGATTTCCTCCGCTTTTTTTCTCTCAGTAATGTCCAAAAAAATCGTGGCAAATTGACCTCTTTGAGGAGAAAAAGCTACCACAGCATACCATTTATCTAACTCCACAGAATAATTTTCATAGTTTATTTCTTTACCGGTAATCGCAACATTCCCATAAGTCTGTATCCAATAGGACTCTGTGTTTGGTAAAACTTCAAGGATCCGTTTGTTTAGAATATTTTCTTTCTTTAGGCCTGTCAACCTCTCAAAAGCTGGATTTACTTCCAGGAAAATGTAGTCAATGGGCATTCCATTTTCATCCTGAACAATTTCATGTAATGCAAATGCTTCTACCATTCCCTCAAAAAGTAACCGGTAACTAAATTCACTGATCGGTTTGCTCTCTTGATTATCGTCCTTTTCCCAATCCTTTTTTACAGTCAGTGTAGGCAGTTCTGATTGACTCTGTTTCACATCATTGCTCGTCTCAGATGAAGAGTCAATCACCTCATACCCTGCGTTTTTCAAGATTTCAATCAAATCATTCTTCAGTTCATCTCCATGATCAACAATTAAAATGGTTCCCTTTTGTGGAGAGAGATTATTAGGTTGAGGATCGGAATTCATAGTTGGTGCTTTCTATTCTAATCTTTACAATTTTGAAGTATTATTCCAAAAGAGGGAAATATCTGATAAAAAGTCAAAATCTCAAATTGATTAGTCTAATTTTACATAAATTTACCAAAAATATTCATATTCTATATAGTTTATTTGATTTTTTCTATTGAATGAAATTATTAACAAATATCAAGATAAATTGTTAGGTTTTACTTAAAATTTAGAAGCTTTTCCACGTAAATCAATTTGCTGATTTCCGGCCCTAATGCGTAAGTGGTTTCCTTCTCCCCCACCCTCAACTGCAAGGTTTCATCATAAGGATTGCGAGATTGTATTTTTATCCTGGCGCCAGGGATGATGCCTTGCTGGCTCAAATAGCCCAGCAGATCTGATTGACTGGCTTTCACCCGCCTGACAACTGCAGTTTGTTCAACCGGGAGACTTGCTAAACTCATCGTATCCGATAGGGGAAAATTAAGTTCACGATCCGGGATCGGGTCACCATGGGGGTCAAATTGAGGGTCGCCCAGCAACACCGACAAATGCTCTTCGAATTTTTCGGAAATAACATGCTCCAGTTCTTCGGCTTCTTCGTGCACTTCCTCCCAGGTGTAGTTCAATGTTTCCACCAGAAATTGTTCGATCAGGCGATGGCGACGTAATAATTGTATGGCCAGGCGACTCCCGGAATCGGTGAGTTTTACCCCACGCCATTTTTGGTACTCGACCAAAGCAGGTTCCTGATTGAGCAGTTTGTTCAACATACTTGTCACAGAAGGGGGTTTTACATTTAATACCTCAGAAAGAACAACCGTATTGGTTGTCTCTTCCTGTTGTGTCAGATGATAAATCGCTTTCAGATAATCTCCTTCTGATTTTGAAATCTTCATACTCATTCCTCCTCCAATCTGGATCAATCAAGAACCTGTCTATTTAATTCATCAACCTTAAACCTATCCAACCAATCTCACAACAGACGCCACCAGGAACGTGACCAGAAAAGCAGTTCCCAAAGTGATCACCACACTTAGTATCGTCCATTTCTTACTTTTAGTTTCTTTGTAAATTGTCATTATCGTCGTGGCACAGGGGTTGTGCAGTAACGAAAACAACATCAGATTGACCGCTGTCAGCATGGTCCAGCCGTGCCCACCTACCAATAATGAATAAAGCTCATTGTAGCTTGGTGGATCTGTCATCATCCCCACGCCCATATAAACCATCATCATGGTCGGTACCACAATCTCATTAGCAGGAATAGCAATGATATAAGCCAACAGGATTACCCCATCCAGACCCAATAGCACACCAAATGGATTTAGGAAACTCGCAATGTGGTTTGCCAAACTAACATCCTGAACAAAAATATTACCCAATATCCAGATCACTGCTCCAGCTGGTGCAGCAGTAAGAAGCGCCCGCCAAAGCACAAAGATGGTGCGGTCGATCAGTGAGGTATAGAGAATGCGACCTACACTGGGTCTGCGATAAGGTGGTAGCTCTAATGTAAATGCTGAAGCTTCCCCTTTGATCACGGTTCGGGAGAGAATCCAGGACATCAACATCGTGAAAAAGACGCCTATCAACACCACGCCAACCACTGAACCAGCCGCCACGAAGGAAGAGAATGCCGGTGGGAAGGAAGCTGCCACGAATACCGTTGCCAGCATGATCAGGGTTGGAAATCGTCCATTACACGGCACAAAGTTATTGGTCAGGATGGCTATCAATCGTTCACGGGGGGAATCAATTACTCGGGTAGAAACTACGCCAGCAGCATTACAGCCAAAACCCATTGCCATCGAGAGGGCTTGTTTTCCATGCGCTCCTGCTTTTTTGAACAGCCAGTCCAGATTGAACGCCACACGCGGTAAATAACCAAGATCCTCCAGAATCGTAAAGACCGGGAAGAAAATTGCCATAGGGGGCAGCATCACACTGATCACCCAAGCAAGACCACGGAAGACCCCATGCCAGAGAAATCCGGTGATCCACCAAGGAATGCCAATGGAGGTAAACAAGTTGGCTGCCTGTTCCTCCACCCAGAACAATCCGGTTGCTAACAGTTGCGAGGGTACATTAGCCCCCACAATCGTCAGCCAAAATATAGCTGCCAGAATTAACAACATCATTGGCAACCCAAAAATCGGTGAGGTCACCAGGCGATCGATCCGTTGATCGAGATCCCATTTTTGTTTCTTATCCAGGTGAACAGCCCGGTCTACAATCCGTTGCGCTTCTGCAAACATGGATTGAACGATCTCATCGCGGAACCCTGTGCCCAATTGTGGTCGTAAGGCCTCCGCTTTGAGGAGAATATCTTGTGGGGTGATTTCTTTATTAGTCGTCATCGTCCTGCCCTCTACTGGCGCCCTTCCACCGCCATCTTGCGGCTGAATTGCACATCACTACGGCGCTGACTGTTGACCAGGTCATTGATCTCGCCAATTAGGATGGCTTCTTTTACTCTGGCGTCACCATCCAAAAGGCGAATCGCCAGCCAACGTGCATTTGGTACACCTGGAAAAAGTTTTTCGATCTCACTGGAGAGGCTATTCACGGCAGATTGAAATTGTTCACTACCCTTCACACGTAATGGCTTGGTAACAATTTCCCCTTCGATCACACCGCTTATAGTGCTCAACAGCGTCTGCACGCCTTCACCATTTCGGGCGATGATCGGGATCGCTGGTACCCCTAAATCACGGGCTAAGGAACGGGTATCCACCTCAATTCCTTTGCGTTTGGCTTCATCCATCAGGTTTACAGCGACCACCACATTTTCGGTGATCTCCAGTACCTGTAACACCAGGTTGAGATTACGCTCCAATGCGGTGGCATCGGTCACCACTACGGTGCAGTCGGGTTGCCCAAACAGAATAAAATTACGGGCTACTTCTTCATCCTGCGACGCGGATAAGAGCGAGTATGTGCCTGGCAAATCTACCAGCTTATAACGCACATTCTGAAAAACATAGCCGC
>CAYSFA010000060.1:0-16327 GCA_964430025.1 uncultured Anaerolineaceae bacterium
CAAACATCAATCATAAAGCTTGGAATGCCATGATTTATTTAACTCAAATTCATTGTCCACTAGGAAGTCTGGTTGCAGCGGCAGACTCAGCCGGGTTATTGCGTCTGGATTTTCTAAATGAAAAACTTGATGCAGCCGCTTTGTTGAAATGGGCTCGAAAATACACCAAAACAGAGGAGATTTCACTGGGTGAATTTGAGCTGTTAAACGGATTGAAAGAGGAAATAAGTCTATACTTTCTTGGCAAACGTAGACAATTTAAAACACCACTGAATCTGGTCGGGACAACATTTCAGCGGCAGGTTTGGCAGGAGTTATTAAAAATCCCCTATGGAACCACCATCTCTTATGGTGAGTTAGCCAGGCGGGTAGGCAGAACTGACATTGGGCAAAGCCGGGCGGTGGCGAATGCGAATGCCCGTAACCCGATTGCGATATTAGTGCCCTGCCACCGTGTGGTCGGCGCGGATGGGAGCTTGACCGGGTATGCAGGTGGCATTTGGCGCAAACAGGCGTTGTTAGTGCTAGAAGGTGCCCGGTTGGTGTAGCGAAAAGACTTTGAAGAAAGACGCTAAGGTGAAAAAAATTGAGACGCAAAGATAATTAGTGAAAGTAAATCCAAAAAAATCTTTGCGTTTTTTCTTCTTTCTTTGCGCCTTAGGTCTAAATCTTTTCACTCTTGAGTATTTTGTCTTTTTTTCGATAGTATAATACCCATTATCTCAAAAGCTTTCAGGGAGTTAATTAAATGAAAATATACATCACCGGTATCAGCGGGTTTCTCTCCATCAATTTAGTTCGTTATTTGTTGGAAAAAGGGTATACCGATATCAGTGGCATCGATTTGGTTGATTTCACTTATCCGGAACGTGACAAAATAAATTTCCTCCAGGGTGATATTAGAAAAGAAAGTGACTTACGCAGCAGCATGGAGGGTGCGGATATCGTTATCCATACCGCCGCTGCGTTGCCCCTCTATACCCCTGAAGAGATCTATTCCACTGATGTGGCCGGAACTCGCCTGGTAATTCAGACAGCCCAGGCTTTTGGGGTGAAACGTGTTATTCATATTTCCTCCACTGCGGTCTATGGTGTTCCCGATCATCACCCCCTCTATGAAACCGATCCGATGATTGGTGTGGGGGATTATGGAAAAGCCAAGATTCAAGCCGAGCAGGTTTGTCACGATTTTCAGCAGCAAGGACAGTGTGTGTCAATTTTACGGCCAAAATCCTTTGTTGGGCCGGAAAGACTTGGGGTGTTTGCCATCTTTTATGAATGGGCAAGCGAAGGGAAAAACTTCCCCAATATCGGCAGTGGCAATAACCGCTACCAACTGTTAGCTGTGGAAGACTTGTGCGACGCGATTCACGCCTGTATGACCTTTGACGAGAAGATCGTTAACGATACCTTTAACATTGCTGCGACCGAGTTTACCACCATGAAAGGTGACTACCAAGCGGTTCTCGATGAAGCTGGATTTGGAAAAAAGATTATCCCCTTCCCGGCAGGTCCGGTGATTTTGGCACTGCGGGTATTGGAAGCACTGAAACTTTCTCCGTTATACCCATGGATTTATGAGACTGCCTCCAAGGATTCTTTTGTTTCGGTGGAAAAAGCACAGGAAAAGCTAAAATTCCAGCCGAAATACTCCAACAAACAAGCCATGATACGCAATTATCATTGGTATTTACAGAACCGCGAACGTCTGTTGGTTGAACCCAGTACCGGTGTCACCCATCGTGTCCCCTGGAAGCAAAAAGCGTTGAAGTGGGTGAAAGTATTTTTCTAGGGCTTATCCTACAATTTAGGCAGAATTTGACCTCAGTTGGGAATTAATTTCTCCACTAGGAATGTAGTTAGTGGTTGGGTGTCTGCTACGGACGCTCGGATGAGTGACCAAAAGAAACCCGAATGAGCTCTTCCAACACATCCAGATCTACATCTGCCAATTTGTTAATGTAAAGGCAACCTTTTCCAAGTTTGTGTTTTCCAAGGCGTGCCATTAACTGCTGAAACTCTTCGGATTGTCTTTCCAGATACATTCCCCACAAATAAAGTGAAAGGTTTTGTTTTCGTGGGGAAAACCCCACCTGAAACCAATCTCCTTCCTTACCGTTTGAGTAGGTGTATTTGGTTGCGCCAAACCCAATAAGGCTATCTCCCCACATTTTTGGCTCATCCCCGGTAATTTCTTTCATCATCCTGAGAATTTTGAAACTATCCTCCCGTTTCTGGTCTTGCTCCACGGAGTTTAAAAATCCTTCAACACTACTATCATTCTTTTTCGTTTTTAATTCTGTCATTTTTTCCTACTTATGTTCTGAACTTGAATAAATCCCGGTCTATTTGTTTTGATTAGTTCTCATTCCTTAGGGTAAAGTCTTTTTGTACCTTCGTAAGAATTCAAAATGAGTTTTGAGAGAACAGTCTGATCCACATCACTTAATTTATTGATATACAGGCAAGCTTTGCTGGTTTTGTATTTCCCTAATTGCTGTAGTAATTTTTGAAAAGCAGAATCTTTTTCATCGGAATAACAATCCATCACATAGAGTGTTAAACTTTGCTTACGTGGTGAGAATCCAACCAGGGGAGCATCGCCCTCGTGTCCGGATTCGTAGCGATAATGATATTCACCGAATCCGACAATGCTTGGCCCCCACATTTTAGGTTCTTCCCCGGTAACTTCCTGCATCAGCTGAAGTATTTTAAAGCTATCCGTCCTTCTTTGTTTATTCTCGACTGCATTTAAAAATTCTTCCACAGAATTATCATTTTTTATGGTTTTCATTCTTTTTCATCCACCTTCAACTTGAGAGATTGATCTATCCTCTTTGTGCATTATATAGTGGAACCACACATTCCCTGCACTTTTTTAGATTTTTCCATTATGAAGATCCCTAATCAAAGCGCAAGATTGAGTAGAAGCTTATTGGAAGTTGTGGAAAAATTTATTTTAAAATGAAAAACAAGACGAACGAGACGACGATGAGCGCTACAATTACCCATATGATGTTCTTGGTGGGTCTGGTGTTAGATTCAGCTCCAGGACGTTCAGGGCGGGTTAGAAGTTCGCGGTGACAGTAATAGCAGAAAATGGCTTCTTCGGGAAGTTCCTTTCCGCAGTATTTACATTTTTTGGTGTTGTGTTGTTCGCTCATAAAGGATTTTTTCTATTTTTTCTTCTTATCTTTTTTCTTTTTTTTGTCTTTGTCTTTTCCTTTGTCTTTCTTTTTATCTTTTCCCATAGTACCCTCCTTTGCGTTGGATTCCATTGAGATGATGATTAACTATAGCATAAAAAAGGATGGGTTATTGGTTTGAATAACGCCGCTCAAGAGCAAGAGTGGCGTTGTTCGTTTAAAGGGGGGAGGATGTTTGCACAACCTATTGTTTTGTCTTAAAATACTTTAAAAAATCCTAACCGACGCATCACAATTATTAGAGAAATCATTATGCCATACAACAAAGCTATCCATAATCGCCAATCTATCAGATTGTCAGGATTTGATTATTCCCAGGAAGGCAGCTACTTCATTACTATTTGCACGCAAAATCGTAAACCGTTATTTGGGGAGATATTAAATGAAAAGATGGCATTGAACCAAGTTGGGAATATTATTAAAAAAGAGTGGATGAAAATACCATCACGTTTCCATGGTGTTAACCTGGATGCTTTTGTAGTTATGCCGAATCATATTCATGGAATTATTTTGATTTTGAGGCCGATACCTGGTCAAACAATAGGAAATATTATTGGAGCATTCAAATCCATATCAGCTAATGAATATATTAAGCTTTTGAAAAAGAACACCTTGGCGGTGGAGAAATTGTGGCAGCGAAATTTTTATGAACATGTTAGTCGTGATGACGAAGATTATTTTCGTATCATTGAATATATCAATAACAACCCTGAAAATTGGGAAAACGACCAATACAGGTAGGGGCAACCCTTGTGGTTGCCCAGGTATTATTTCGAACAGAAAAAAACGGGGCAAGGATAAACCATTGCCCCTACGGGTTTGTAATCCAAACGTTGAAATTGGTCACCATTGTAGAAGGGTATTTGGAAATTATGATACGGGGCAAGGATAAACCATTGCCCCTACGGGTTGGTATTTGGAAATTGAGACATTGGTAAGGGCGAGAAATTTCTCGCCCCTACAACAATTGGTTATAGAACTTTAGGATATCCCCTGCCACCTTTTTGGGGTTTTCCAGCATTAACAGATGCCCGTGTTTTGGGTAACGGATTAACTTCCCATTGGGTAGCTGGTGGGCAAGATACGATGAAGACGAAAAAGAAACCAAAGGATCGTCCGTTCCTGCCAAAACAAGGGCTGGGGTATTGACCCCATGAAGTTGGCTGCGTAAATCGAAATTGGTGCTAGCCCGAAAATCTGTGTACCAGAGACTATTGCGTACACTGCTTATCGTGTTTACCAACTTGGGGTACCAAACACTATCTCCATGTTTGGGTTGAAAATATTCCTTCAATAACTCATTGCCAGTTTTATTTCCCTGGGATAAACGAAAAAGATTGACAAAGGTGGGGTCGAGTTGAAAACTGGCTGCCCCCGCAATACACACTAACCCGGCTACATTGGCAGGGTGATCATGCGCGAACTGCAGTGCGATGGCTGCCCCAAGCGAGTGACCTACTAACACTACCTGGTTATAACCCAGCACCTCAATCAGGTTGAGAATATCGGATTGATATTGCTGAACTTCATGAAAGGCATGCCCACCTGATTTTCCATGCCCAGGCAAGTCGATGGCATACACAGTAGTACTTTGTAACCGCCTAATCTCTGCAGGCCAGACAAGATGATTACTACCCGCCCCATGGATAAGAATCACCGGTGGACGGTAAATTTTGCTCCCCTTGTATTGAGCATAGTAGATATTCGCCTGGATTGGCATTTGTGCCTCGTTTGCTGTTATGAGTCTTGCAGGTCAACCTTGCCGGCTTGCACTCTTTCGATTGCGTCTGAGGTAAGGGGAATGAACACGCGGATGCGAGATCCTTTTCCCGGGACAGAATCGATGTGCAACAACCCGTTGATCAAATCGGTTCTTTCATTTAAGTTTACCATGCCCAGGCTGCCGCGGTGGCTGTATTTTTCACTGATTTTCTTCACATCAAAACCAACCCCATTATCGATGATTTCCAAAATGGCGATATTCGGATCGCTGGGGGAAAATTTTAGTTTCACCAGGATTAATTCTGCCTGTGCATGTTTTCTCGCGTTGGTGACTGCTTCTTCCACCAGGTAAAAGACCGTGGAGTGTTTGCTTTTGTCTAAACGATCAACAACATCATCATCCACATCAATCCGAACTTTTTGTTGGTAGGTATTCAGGTTCTTTTCGGCGATGCTGTCCAACCCGGCAACCAGGCCATCCGTCTCAAGCGTTAAGGGGCGAAGTGTGAACAGCAGGTGGCGTAATTCGCCAGTCGTTTTACGGGAGAGCGTTTCAATATTGGCCAGTTCTGCAGCTACATCTTTCGGTTTGTGGAAGAGTAAGCGTTGGGCAACGGACAAGCGCATTGCGATGGATGCCACCGATTGAATGGGACCATCATGCAGGTCGCGTGCAAGCTTCTTGTTGGCTTCTTCCTGGGAGGAAACGATCGTTTGTTTCTCATTTTGGACTTTTTCGTAAAGCAGAGCGTTTTGAATGGCAATCACAGCTTGACGACTTATAATTTTCAGGCTTTCCTGTTTTTCACTATCAAAGAAATTCTCATTGGGGTGCCCGAAGAGCATGACCCCATAATCATCGATTCCTCTCGAAAGGGGGTAGGTCATCAACACCTTGCAGTTTTGCAGGGAAGCCACCTTCCACAGCTCTGCGTCTTTCACCGGATCTTTAATGATCTTGGGTTCCACGCTTTGCAGGGTTTCGAGCAGAACGCCACTATTGGCTGGAAATTGTAAATTGGTATCGTTGGGGGAGAAACGACGTGATTTGGCGACCATTAGCTTATTTTCCTGGAAGAGCAGGACCGCAGAAGTCATCTTTTCCTGATCGGGGGAGATGTTATCGATGGCCGATTGACTGAGGTCAAGCATCACATCCAGGATGGCCTGATAATTCAGGGTCGCGCTGAGGGTCTCCACCAGTTGGGAGAAAGATAGCAAGCTCTTCTGATACTGATTATGAGCACGCGTGGTGATCTCCTTTACCTGCTTTTCTGATTGCAGTTTTGTCTCCTGTATCTTTTTATATAAATTACTGCTGGTATAACCCGCGATGGAAGCTATTAGAAAATTGAGTACAATCACCACTGTAAATGGCAGCCAGGCAGTCAGATTTTCCGGGTTCAGGAGGATGGCATAACCGATCTGAAATGCGGAGAATAACAAAGCTGTGATCAAAGCCCCGCGCCATTGGAAGAAGATGGCAGCAGTCACCAGAACCACCACCCCAATCCACACCAGGGAACCGGTGATCGAACCTGCCAGTACAAACATAGCAGCCGTGAAAACGAAATCACAAATAATATTCGCCAGGCGGTGCAGAGGCATGTGCAGGTTGAGGATTGCCAAAGTAGTCATGGCCAGATTCCAAAAAGCATACAGAATCAGAAGCCCAATTACCAGCCAATTAAATGTTTCCTGATTGGCGAAGGTGAGACTGAGGATAAAAAGTGCCAACCAGCGCCAGGAGATGACCAGCCAATCACAAAGATACGGGTAGGAATTCTTTTGTCGTTCCATTATTGCACCACATCAGGGAGATAATAGAAAACACTCATCATTAAAGATAATACAGGAAAATTATGAAAAATGGTAATTTTCTGACAAGGTAGTTATAGTTTTAATGAATAGCTTTCAAATCTGAAATCTAACACCCCGCTGACGTATAATTAAAAGGAAGGAAGCTCATTCCTCGTAAGTGGGCAAGGTGGCATTGTTATTGTAACCAGGTAACTGCTCGAAAAAGATGTCTTTTTCAAGGATGGGATGAATTGAATTTACGCCGGACGACGATCCTTTCGATTTTTATCACCTTTTTATTGCTGAGTGTGGTGCTGGCCGTGAGTTTGCAGTTGGTTTTTACACGCCACTTTCAATATGAAGAGAGCCAGCAGAATATCCTCAATATGCAGCGTGTCCAGTCCGGGTTTGAAAACCAGTTCACCATCCTGAACTACCTGGTGGATGAATGGACACCTCATGCAAATGCCTGGGAATTTCCAGCTGGGGAAGGTGATCCTTTTCCGGAATGGGAAGCGATGTCCGCTTCGCTGGCAGAGCAGGATGTGGATGCGTGGCTTGTCGTTGATGGGAGTGGAACAATCTTATTTTCTGGTGAAGGTGCTAATCTGGATGAAACAACAAACAGGTCTGCTTTTCAACAGGTGCTCCAGGCTCAAAAAGTCCTCTTGGAATTTGAAGAAGGATTATCACGAAAACATGGCATTCTGGTGGTGGACGAAGTGCCCTGGCTGGTTTCGATGGGGCTATTGTCAGGCGATGACTCCGCAGGGGTTTCACAACGTGCCTTGTTGATAGGTCGTATTTTCGATGATGCAGATATTCAGGTGTTGGCTGAACAGGTCAAATTCCCGATCCGGGCAGCCTTATTGAATGCCAATAATCCTGAACCGGATTTTCAGAGTGCTATCACCTATTTTCAATCTAATGGGGAATCCATCTTTCTGGAACGTTTTTCGGACACCAATTTAGCCGGGTACGTCCTGTTGAATGATTTTAACCAGGACCCAGCCTTGATACTACGAGCTGATCAATATCGCTTTGTGGCGCGCAATGCTGCTTTGGTGATGCGCTCCATGCTGATCGCATTGGGGGCTGCTGCGCTGGTATTTGCGGTCCTGTTTTTCGGTCTGATCGAACGTACCATGTTGTCACGTCTGATGCGTCTGGATCAGGAAGTGCAGGCTATCGCCGCCCAGCCTGAACGCGGATCGCGTGTGACGGTCGACCGGGGGGATGAAATCACCAGTGTCAGCACCAATATCAATCACATGATGGACGCCCTCGAACAAAACCAGCAGGAACGCTTTGATGAATTGAGTATATTGTTGGATGTTTCGCAATTATTCCTGGAACAAAAGAATTTACAGGATGTGCGCACAGAAATCTGCCAGCTGGCCAGGGCTCATTTCGAGGCAACTTATGTCTGGCTGGGTGAACGTGCCAGTGATGACAAAATGATCCCGATTGCCGCCGCTGGGAAGACGATCGAGGAAATTGAAGCAGTAACGCTCTTTGAACACACCCTGCATCAATATTTGTTGAAACCAGTCTTTGAGATTTCCTCACTGGATTTGTATGGAAAATTGGAAGAGGAAATTTATTTCGCCATCGTGCTGCCCCTCAATTGGGGGGTCAAACCCCAGGCGTTGTATCTGATCAAATCGCAGAAGCCGAACCTGAGTGAACAGGATCAACAATTTCTCTCCTCTTTTGCCAGCCTGACCGAACTGGTTTTGGGAAACACCCAGCTGCTGGCGGAGGTCAAATCCAGCCAGGCGAGTTTGCAGGAACTCTCTCATCGTTTGGTACAGGTGCATGAAGAAGAACGCCGCAACCTGGCACGTGAACTGCATGATGAAATTGGGCAGTACCTGACTGGTCTCAAGTTGCGCTTCAACCGCGTGGAGGTCAATGGGGAAGGGGACAATGGGGATATCAGTGGTGCGCAGGAACTATTGAATGAGCTGATCCGGAAAGTGCGCAAGCTCTCTTTGGATTTACGCCCGAGTGTGCTGGATGATCTGGGATTATTGCCTGCTTTGGCGTGGTACTTTGAACGCTACACCCAACAAACCGGAATAGAAGTGGATTTTGATCCGCAGCTCCCCGAACGGCAGCGCTTTTCGAATGAGATTGAAATCTCCATCTACCGCATCGTGCAAGAATCGTTGACCAATGTGGCACGCCATGCTGGGGTTAAGTCGGTGCTGGTGGAATTGAAAACAACTGCAGAGCAGGTGGAGTTGATGATTGAAGATGAAGGCACAGGGTTTGCTCTGGAGGATCAGAAAGCCGGCAATAGCAGCGGCCTGACCGGCATGGTGGAACGGGCTCGTCTTTTGCAGGGGGATATGGAGATAATATCCCAACCGGGAGAGGGTACGCGTATCATCGCCAGGCTGCCCTTGGAAACACAGGAGGACGCATGATCAAGATCGCATTGGCTGATGATCACACCGTGGTGCGCGAAGGCTTTCGTATGGTGCTGGAGACCCAACCTGATTTTCTAGTGATCGGCGAAGCAAGGGATGGGTTGGAAGCCATCCGTGTGGTGGAGCAGCTCAAACCGGATGTGCTGGTGGTGGATCTGATGATGCCGGGGGTCAATGGGCTGGAAGTCATCCGCCAGGTGCGTAAGGTGGTGAAGGTGGTTGTGCTGACCATGCATGATCAGGAAGCCTATGTGGTGGAAGCCTTACGCAATGGGGCGTTGGGATATGTGTTGAAAGATGCCACCACCCATGAACTGGTGCAAGCCATTCGGGATGTAGCGTTAGGCAGATGTTTCCTGAGTGAGCCATTTTCAGCCAGGCAACAGGAAATATTTCAGCAGGTGCAGAACAACGAAAGTGGTGACCCCTATGACAGCCTGACGGTCAGAGAACGTGAGATCTTGCAGCTGGTTGGGCAGGGCTACAGCAACCAGCAAGCCGGGGAGATGCTGAAAATCAGCCCGCGTACTGTGGAGGTGCACCGTGCGCGCCTGATGCGCAAGCTGGGCATTCGCAGCCAGACTGAATTGATCCGTATTGCCATTGAGCGGGGTTTGGTACCGAAAAAATAGGCGCGTTTGTTAAGAGTCTGCAAAGTAATATGGAGTGAAATGATCAAAAAATACGTAGAACTACGTATTTTCACATTGTGTTGAATCCATTATGCTAGAGGAGGTTCAATGCATTAATGCATGGAAAAGGCGGAATCATGGGACGATTGATGAAGAAAATTAAGAATAAACAATACGGGCAGGCCATGGCGGAGTTCGCCCTGACTATCCCGGTGTTTTTGCTGTTGATTTTTGGGATTATTGAGCTGTCGAGGTTTTTCTTGGTGTATAGCTCGGTGTATACTGCCAGTAGAGAGGCATCGAGGTATGGTTCTTCAGTGGGAGATAGTGGAACAAAAAATTATATGAATTGCGAAGCTATAAGGCAAACCGCTGTTAGAATGGGAAACTTTGGTGGTGTGCAGACCGATGATATAACAATTTATTATGAAAAATCGCCAACTACTCCAGAAGATGAGAGGGTAACTTGTGATGGCGTGTATGAACCGAAATTAGGGGAAAGATTAGTAGTTGAAATTGAAACTGATTTTGATTCATTATTAGGGATAGTTCCTGATTTACCAGTGAGAGCAGTAAATGGGCGAACAATAATGATGAACATAATTATTGAAAGGACTCCTGAACCAATTGATAAATGCGAAGACTTTGTTTCATATCAGATTGAAGAACCAACCAAAGGCGATGCAGATAATAAATTATTTGTTCGTGTGAATAACTCCTCTTCAACAGCTACATACACAATCTTCAAAATTGAAAATGTTGATTGGATTGACTTAGTTGGAGAACCTAAACTGTTAGAAGTTAGGTGGTCTGGCGAGACTGAGCCTATTTGGGTGTCTGACCCTCTTGAAGGAAGCATGAGCTTATCTCCATTTACAATACCAGAAGTCGGATCAATAGATTATTGGAATCAATTTCTTCGCAATTTAAATCCTTCATCAACAGAAAACTTAGAATTTATTTTTGATCAAAATGTTGACCCTGAAAACGTAGCAACTGATATCGAATTGGAATTCGATTTGTTGATGCAACATGCATATTTACCTAGTGATATTTGTAATCCAGCTGATTAAAAAGTGAGAATTAATTGAGGCCAAGATGAAGAATCTGAAAATAAAAGAGCATCAAAAGGAATCTGGGCAAAGTATGGTGGAACTAGCAGTTAGTTTCGTTGTCCTGATGATTTTACTTGCTGGCGTTGTTGATATAGGTCGTTTAGCTTTTACATATCTTGCTATGAGAGATGCGACACAGGAAGGGGCTAGTTTTGCTTCGATATTCCCATACAATAATTTTGAAATTATTGAGAGAGTAAAAGCTGGTATTGTTGATACAAGTAGAATTCAAATTATTATTAAGTTTGGAGAAAGCCCGGATGATATTTTTTATAAATGCTATTTTAACGTTCCGGATGATGAAATTGAACCAGAATACAAAGACAATGATTGTATGAATTACATAGATACAGAAGCTGAAGGGGTCAATGATGTTGAAGTAAATAACATGATTGAAATAACAGTAAGAGACCCTAATTTTCCAATTACAATGCCCCTTTTAGGAAGTTTTGTTGGAAATGAAATCAATTTAGAAACAACTGTGCGTGACATTATTGTTAGTGTCCCTAAGTTACCTACACCAACTCCTTAAAGTTGAGAAAGAGAGAAAAAATGAGAAACAATGGTTTAAATCGAATGAACACACAAAGAGGGCAAATTATCGTTTTATTAGCTTTATCACTAGTTGTGGTTATGGTAGTAGCTGCTTTAGCAGTTGATGGTGGAATGATATACTCTGAAAGGCGGTTTGCGCAGAATGCAGCAGATTCATCAGGTCTAGCAGGAGGGGGAGCAATACTTAATGAAGATTTGGATAATGATTATTTTGCATGTCCTGCAAACTCATCATATCAATCGGCAAGTGGTGACTTTACTGATAAAAATAATAATGTCATTGCTAAGGCATATTTAGCTGCTAATAGTGCCGCAAAAATTAACAATATAAGTGAATTGCCATTTTTAGGGTATTTTGTGGATGGTAGTACAGTACCTGTTGATGGGGAATTAAAAGCAAATCCAGATATTTCTCAAAACCATGGCGTAATTATTCGGTGCGATGATTCAGATCTTCAAACAAAAATTGATGTAGACGTAAGAATTACATCTCAAATTTCGACTGCGTTTGCTCATTTAATTTATCCAGGTGAAATTGTCACAACCAATCAAGCAGTTGTTACAAATGAACCAGGCGGTAAAGGATCATATGGTTTTTCATTATATACTACCGGTGATGATTGTGCTACTAAAGATTGTGGAATTTATATTTCATCTAGTAAAGGCACTCTAAAAATAACTGGTGGTGATGGAGCGTATTCTAAAACTTGTTTTTATTTAGATAATGAGAAAACCGCTGAGGAATTATTAGTTGATGGCAATATTAATGTCACTTGTACAAGTCTTAGCGATAAGAGTTGGTCTAGCGAATGGTTATTAGAGCAAATCAATTTTAGCACTAAAGAAATTCCAGTACCAGAACCAGTTAAAAGTCCAAAGGATGAATGCGACAATATAGCTACGGTTAAGAATTGGAAATCTGATTCAATCGTTTCTCCCGGAAAATATGATGAAATTAAGATTAATAACTCAACAGTAAATTTTCAAGATGGTTTATATTGTGTTGTTGGAGATATTGTAATCAATAATGGGATTATCAGAGGTGGCCAACCTACATGTGAGTATGATGAAAAAGGTGAACCCAAAAATGGTTGTGTAGAGGAATTAACTCAAGGGGTCACTTTTTACCAACCAGAAAAAAACAAATCTGGACAATATAACGTAGCAAGTATTACAGGAGGAAATGTAAAATTATCTGCGCCGTTAAATCAAAATGCAAAATACTATGGATTATTATTCCATTTTGACGGAGAAACTCCTCCAAACAAGAATTTAAATTTAGTAGGCAATGCAGAAACATATCTTTCAGGTATGTTTTACGCACCGGATAGGTGGTTGAATGTTTCTGGAACGGATAATGTTGGGACAACTTTAGCAGTCACCTTCATTGTAAAGTACATAACTATTTCCGGTGGTGGCACAGTCGAAATTGTATACGACGGTCAAGCTGCAGCCCGAATTCCGAGTAAAATGTATTTACAGAAATAGTGGAGCAATGTTATAAAAATAAGATTCTCCTACTTATTAACTAGCTAAAGCTTATTGAAAGAACCAATTGCTTATCCAAGCAAAGTTCAAAAAAACAAAAAAAACTCTAATTATGAAACAGACACCAAGAGTATAAGGTGTCTGTTTTTTAACCTTTAAAACTGTAACAAAATAGTAACAAACCTGAGACTCAATCGTAACATTAAATTCTCTATAATTTTAGTAATCGATTTGTTGAGTCAATTTTGGGTTTGTTTATGGTTAATAATACAAAAATAGTTTGCCGAAAAAGGAAAGGGCAGGCGATGGCTGAGTTTGCGCTCACCATCCCGGTGTTCCTTTTGTTGGTGTTTGGCATCATTGAGCTCTCACGTTTTTTTCTGGTATACAGCTCAGTGTTTACCGCTGTTCGAGAAGCGACGCGTTACGGTTCCTCGGTGGGGGATGAAGGAATTCCGAACTACCTGAATTGTTCAGAAATTGCCGAGACAGCGGTGAGAACCGGGCATTTTGGGGGTGTACAGAAGGATTTTGTGCAAATCAGCTATGAGTCTGTAGCACCTGAAAGTGATGCAGCAAGAGTTTCTATTGCCAGTTGTCCAAATAATAATCCCGGAACTGTTCCTGAAGTAATTGATTGCGAGGAAGATTGTGAATATTCACCAAGTTTAGGTGATCGGATTTTCATTGAGGTCGCTACAGATTATGAGTCACTCCTCGGAGTTGTCCCAAACTTGACTGTTGATGCATCCAATGGACGCACGATCATGCTGGGGGTGCAAGGTCAGGTAGCGGTGATTAACACTGCAAATCCTGGAGGATCTTCAACAGCTACTTCGGCAGCAACAGCCACTAAGTCGCCTACAATGACAATAACGAACACTCCATCTCCAACTGCAACAACTGCAGGAGAAAATCCAACAACCACACCTTCACCAACCACAAATACACCAGTCGTTTGTCCAACTCAAAGTATTAGCTTTAATGGAAATCTTGTGACTAATAACAATCCTAATTATGCAAAGATAAACATTAAAAACAGTTCTAGTTATGAATATAAACTGATTTCAATTATGAATGTGGATTGGAAACTTCTACATGGTCAAACAAATAGATATATATCAAATATTGTTTGGAATAATAACCAAACAATTTGGGATCCAAAGTCCGATGAACCCCCGGAAATTGAACTAATATTAATTAATAACGCATCAATTGGCTCAAATATTAATGAATTACCTATCACTTTTAATTTTTCCTCGCAACCTAATAGTCTTAATTTCAAGTTCAAACTAAATTTTGTCAGAGCAAACGATGGTAAATGTCCAATAACATTATTAGTAGGTTACTAAAGATAAAAGACATATGAAATACAAATTTCACAAAAAACAATCCGAAAAAGGGCAAAGCATGGTCGAGCTGGCTGTGGCTGTAGTCGTGCTTTTGATCATAGTCGCAGGGGTAGTTGATCTAGGCAGGGTAGCCTTCCATTACATCGCCATGCGGGATGCTGCCCAGGAGGCAGCCAGTTATGCTTCCGTTTTTCCAAACAATAACCAACAGATCTTTGCCCGGGCAATCGATGGAATTGCCGGTGATGGGGTTGATCCCAGTCGTATTGAGGTGAATCTCACGATTTTCAAGGCCTCAAGCACCTATGAATGTAACTGGTCAGTCAGTTCCCCGGAGGCTTGTGCAGCCAGTACTGACACGTCAGGTGGAAATGTAGTCTCACCAGGAAATGTGGTTGAGGTAACCATTACCGATTCCGCTTTTCCCATCACCATGCCGTTATTGGGCTCATTTTTGGGGAGTCAAACGATCAATTTAAGTACCACCATTCAGGATGTGGTGCTTTCTGTTCCATAGACAGGCTTTGGATAGAGGAGATTAAGTATGAGTCGGATAATTCATAAAGAAAAGGAACGTGGGCAAATCATCATCCTGCTGGCTGTTTCAGTGGTGGTTGTGATGATGGTGGCGGCCCTGGCAGTGGATGGTGGGATGATTTACTCCGAACGTCGTTATGCCCAAAATGCCGCTGATTCGGCAGCTTTTGCAGGTGCAGGAGCGATCTATAACTCTGGCAAACTGGATGAGGTGTTGGTTTGTCCATCAAGTTCCAGTGATAGCATGATCACTATGATAGTATCGCAAGCACAATCTCGTGCTGCTGCAAACAACATCAGCGATTTGCCATTCTTGGGTTATGAAAAAAACAATGAAGATTTTATCCCGGATGAAAATCAAGGCATCTGGGTTGTGTGTAACGATAATACGGATCCAAAAACAATTGATGTGATCGTGAGAGTCACCTCCCAGGTTTCGACTGCATTTGCTCATTTGATTTATCCTGGCCCGTTGCAAACCACAAATGAAGCCGACGTCAGGGTGACACAAATAGGGACAAAGTCAAGTGGCGATGCCCTAATTTCATTAGGACCAGGCTGTGGCGGTGGTAATGGTGGTATTATCTTGGCTGGAAATCCGAAAGAGCTTACAATCGAAAATAGTGGTGCTTTTTCGAATTCATGTTTGAAAATTGGTTCCAATTTAAACAAAACGATAACGGTTGATGGTGGATTTAAGATTCATGGCGATGTAGATGGCAAGACACAACATTATGGAATCATTTCTGACAAAATTTACAAAGGGTATTCCACATTATCTCCAACATTTCCGGATCCTCCTAAACCAGATTGTTCTGGATTGACTACATATACTAATTCTTCACCAACAGGAAACCCAATTCCAGCTGGCCATTACACAAATGGGCTTACTATCCATAATGGGACTTACCATTTTGAGCCAGGACTTTATTGCATAGATAATTCTATTCATTTCAATGGGGGAAAAATCACAGGGGTAGATGTAACCTTTTATCTTTCCGAAGGTTCTAGCGTTCATTTTAATGGGAATGCTGATGTAAAATTTTTCGCCCCTCGTGAAGTGACCCATCCTTATTTCGGTCTGTTATTCTATATCGATGGTGCTGGCTCAGTTTTGTGGAATGGAGGAGCTTCTGACCAATATAATGGATTAGTATACGGACCAAATCGTTTGTATGATATTAAAGGAAATGCAAAGACTTCGGGAGGTTCTTGCCCTTCAATACCAGGATATACTATAAATTGTGATGATATTCAGTACCCCACTCAATTTGTAGCTTACCAAATCACTCTACAAGCATCATCCCATACAAATATGATTAATCCATCGGAAGGCATCAACACCCTCCAAAACAATCTCTTCCTCAAAGAATAATTCCCCCTCTATCCAGGGTCAAACCGGCGTTATCAGGCGCCGGTTTTAATTTAATCACCACCACCCAATCCTCCTCTCATCCCCCATTCCCCTCCAAATCCTCCAGCCAA
>CAYSFA010000061.1:0-16290 GCA_964430025.1 uncultured Anaerolineaceae bacterium
CCCAACAGAGGGGCAGCCATGCTCCAGGCCAGACAGAGCGGGACCCAGTTGGCGAGGATGCGAAGCAGGTCAAACTGGCTGTTGTGGTTAGCAAATCCAATTATGGTAACGATCAGGAAGGCAAGAAAATCACCTAGGATCAAAACAGAAGAAAGTGAGTTCGGTTTACTGTTCATAGGATTAATTATAGATAGGTTCGGGGTAATCAGGATAGAGAAGGGGAGGAAATAATTAAATACAGAAAAAATTGCCCCTGCGAAAGATTTCCGCTACACTAATAGTATGGAAGAAAAGCCACTCTTTTATGTTGGTATTGATCCCAGTCAGCGTTACCAACCTTATGTCTATGTCGCCATTGATAAAGATTTGCGCATTCAAGCGATTGGTGATGGCCCACTTCGCGAGATTTTAGCCTATCTGGCCGGGCTCAGCACTGCGTGTGTTGCAATCAATGGCCCTCAAACAGTCAACAAGGGTTTGGTGGATGAGGAAGAGGATCATCAAGCCCTTTTCCCTGTCGCAGCCAGTAAAAGAGGGGATATGCGAAAAGTAGAATTTCTTCTGTTGCAAGAAGGGATCAATATCCAGCGCACTCCAGCAATACAATCCGAGTGCATGATGTGGGTTCGCAGGGGGTTTAAGCTTTATCAGAAGATTGTAAAGTTAGGGTATGAAAGTTATTCAGATGAGACAAATCGTCACTTTGTAGAAGCTCCTGCGGAAGGAGTATTTAGCCGATTAAGTGGAGGGACAACATTGTTTGATAGTCTCAGTCTCGAGGGGCGGATACAAAGACAATTAATCTTATTTGAAGAAGGACTGCACGTAAAAGACGCCATGAACTTCTTTGAAGAGATTACTCGTTTTCGTCTGATTAAAGGGATTTTACCTGACGAAGATATTCATACTCCTGGGGAATTAAATGCAATAGTGTGTGCGTATCTGGCTTGGTTAATCCATCATAAACCGGAGAATGTTGCATCCATGGGGGATGAACGGGAAGGTCTGATTTACCTGCCAATAAAACAGGAAGAACTGGGTCGATTTAAGTAAAGAATCTGAATTATTTGATATCGAAGTTTTTACAGATCCATGTTTAAACTACATAAATAAGATAAAATTTATCCAATAATATTAATTTAAGGATAACTAATGAACGCAAGCATGTGGTTAAAAGCTTTAAGAGTGATTCCCCGGATTGAAAAATCTGAATGGGATGCATTGGATATAATTTCTCGCTGGTTGATCTCGACCCGCGCAGCGGTTTTGATTATGACATTTATTTCCGCTGCTCTGGCTGGGATCTTTGCCTGGCGTGACGGAAGTTTTCATCTTGGCCGCTGGGCTTTGTTGGCTGTCGGATTGATATTTGCGCATGCCACCAATAACCTGATCAATGATCTTACAGATCATAAACGGGGAGTGGATAAAAATAATTACTTCCGCACCCAATATGGGCCTCAACCGTTGGAACAAGGGTTATTAACCATTCGCTCACTCCTGGTTTATATTGCGGTCACTGGGTTAATTGCTGTTGCTGCCGGAATTCCACTGGTTCTACAAGGTGGTTCTACCGCATTGTGGTTGATGGCAGCTGGAGTGGTGTTTGTCCTGTTTTATACCTTCCCCTTGAAGTACATTGGAATGGGAGAAATTGCTGTATTGATTATCTGGGGGCCTTTGATGGTAGGCGGTGGATATTTTGTGATAACCGGAACCTGGGATTGGAATGTTGTCTGGGCAAGTCTGACGTATGCTCTTGGGCCAACTACCGTGTTATTTGGAAAACACATTGACAAATTAGCCGCTGATAAAGCCAAGAAAATCTTTACCATGCCTGTTATTCTCGGGGAAAAAGCAGCCCGTTACACAGTTCTGGGGATGATTGCCATTCAATATCTGACAGTTATTGCTTTGGTAATCACAGGCTTCTTCACACCAGTGATGCTGGTAGTTTTGGCAGCGCTTACTGCCATTCCACGGGTGTGGGCTATGTATAAAGCCCCCAAACCAGAAAGTTGCCCTCCTGATTATGACCCATCGATTTGGCCTTTGTGGTTCTCGGCAATTTCTTTCTTTCACAATAAACGTTATGGAATGTTCTTAATGCTTGGTTTGATTCTGGAAGTTATCCTGCGCTTGTGGATATTGTAAATTTAGATTTTGAATTAAAAGCCACTCTCATCGAGTGGCTTTTTTTATAGGAAATGTGTGTATTTTCCAGCCAGGTTGATTATCATTTGTGGTGATCTTATAGGACGATAATCAGGTTGATACTTGACAGTGATTCTGCATCCGGTATAATCGCTCTATAAAGACTTACCCGGGATCAGTTGCTCCCCCACAGAGATCCAGTGCTTGCTGAGAACTGGAATACAAGCAATTTTCCACCCCGGTTGTCCTCGTGAGGACAGGTTTCCCTTGGAGGGGTCGCCAGACCGTAAAAGGGACGGAAACACCGTTATCGTTGAATAAGGTCATCATTTTCAATGATGATAAAAGCAGGTGGCACCACGGGTCCTCTCTCGTCCTGCACGGGTGAGGATTTTTTAATTCAATAAGGTAGTCAAAGGAGTTAACCATGTTGGACATCAATTTAATTCGGGAAAATCCAAAATTTGTTGAGGAAGCTTTGCTCAAAAGGAACATGGATAGTTCCGTGGTAGCAGAACTGAATGATTTAGATCTGAAACGGCGCACTTTTTTACAGGAAGTCGAATCTTTAAAAGCGGAGCGTAACCGGGTTTCCAAGGAAATTGGAAATAGCAGAGACCAGGCAGAACGGGAACAGAAAATCACCAGCATGCGCGAAGTTGGGGATCAAATCACCGCCTTGGATGAAAAAGTGCGTGAAGTGGAGAAGAAATTAGAGGATTTAATTTCAAATATTCCCAATATTCCTGACCCAACCACGCCCCTTGGAAAAGATGAAAGTGAAAATATCGTAGTACGAACAGTGGGTGAAATTCCCACTTTTTCCTTTGAACCAAAACCACATTGGGATTTGGGACCGGAGAGCGGATTAATAAACTTTGACCAAGGGGTAAAAATCACCGGATCAAGGTTTTATGTGCTCAGTGGTGCTGCTGCCAGGTTACAGCGCGCGCTGATTGCTTATATGTTGGATTTGCACATCAAACAAGGTTATGTGGAGAAATACACTCCTTTTATGGTTAAAGCCGAGACATTGTATGCAGCCGGACAATTACCCAAGTTTATTGATAATCTTTACCATGACATCGAAGAAGATTTCTGGATGGTGCCCACCGCGGAGGTTCCGATCACCGGCTTACATATGAATGATTTCGTGACGGAAGCTGAATTGCCCATCCGTTACACAGCCTACACTCCTTGTTTCCGCCGTGAAAAGATGAGTGCAGGGCGTGATGTACGCGGAATAAAACGTGGTCATCAATTTGATAAAGTGGAAATGTATATCTTCAGCCATCCGGATAAGTCCTACAAGGAACTGGAAAAGATGTTGGCAGACGCGGAAGAAACCGTGAAGCTTTTAGGATTGCCTTACCGTATCGTTCAATTGTGTACCGGGGATCTGGGATTCAATGCACGCGTCACCTATGATATTGAAGTATGGGCTGCTGGCTGTCAGGAGTGGTTGGAGGTTTCATCAGTTTCGAATGTTGGTGATTTCCAGGCACGCCGGGCAAATATTAAATATCGACCGGAAGATAAAGGAAAAGCCCAGTTAGTTCATACCTTGAATGGATCCGGTCTGGGGTTGCCACGCACGCTCATAGCTGTTCTGGAGAATAATCAGCAAGCAGATGGTTCGATTGTTGTTCCTGAGGTTCTCCGCCCCTGGATGGGTGGCATCGAGGTGATTCGCTAAGCTTATATGATAGAATTCGCACGGGAGAAATTATGGATTGGCAAGCAATAGGCAACACGGTAGTTCTTATTTTGGCAGGGTTAACCATGGTGGTTGGCTGGTTGAGTTTGTTAATCGTGATCGTACCTGGTTTGGTCATTATGTGGGTTGGTGCGCTGGGTTATGGGCTTGCTACTGGCTTTGACACAACGGGTTGGATCATATTCGCGATTATGACCGTGCTGATGATTGTAGGTAGTCTGATAGATAATCTTTTGATGGGAGCGTCTGCCCGGCAAAAAGGAGCTTCCTGGTGGTCATTAGGGGCTGCCTGGGTGGGAGCTTTGGTCGGAACAGTGGTATTACCTCCAATAGGTGGGTTGATTTTTGCATTGTTAGCCCTTTTTCTGGTGGAATACTATCGCTTGAAGGATGCCAAAAAAGCCTTCGATTCTTCCAGCAGTCTGGCAACCGGTTGCGGTTGGTCTGTGGGAGTACGCTTAGCCATCGGTTTTGTAATGTTAATCCTGTGGATTTTGTGGGCGTTCGTTTTTTAATAAGCAGCGGGCATCTCCAACGAGATGCCCGCTTTTCTTTATTCCATTACACAATTAATCTTCGCGTTTGATAAGGTGTTCCAACAAAAAGATGTTGTTTTCACCCATCTTGCGAACCATACTCAGATATTTCTCCATGGTGGTAACTTCTTCGAGTTGTTCATCCACAAACCACTGCAGGAAATTCTCTGCCAGGTAATCATTTTGTTGTTTTGCCATCGTCATTAAGGCATTGATTTGGCCGGTTACCTCCATCTCCCAGTTGAGGGAAGTTTGGAAGGCAGCTTCAGCAGAATCTATTTTTGCTTCTGGAGCTGGGACGAGTAATAATTTGGCATCCCCACCGGTTTCAACCACATAACGCAATAATTTCATGCCATGTTCATTTTCCTCAGCTGCTTGGGCGTAGAAGAAAGCGGCTGTGTTATCCATGGCTTCCTGTTCAAAATAAATAGCAATTGCCAGGTATTGTAAGGAAGCAGCAAATTCATTTCGTACTTGTTCAATCATTTTTTGTGCAAGTTCAGGTTTTATTAACATCATTTCCTCCAAGAAAAAAAAATTCTTATTCAACCTCGATAATCTGAGTTAAAAGTCTAAATATATTATAGGAATTATCGAGAAACTGTGCGGTTTATTGTATATGGTGATCTAAACTTTTCTGGTTTGTAAAGCTCGGTACAGGGCAACCGAACCGGCTACTGCTGCATTCAAGGAATCAACCTTCCCGCGCATAGGTAAACGAACCAAATGGTCACAGATTTTACGTGTGAGCGGACGCATTCCACTGCCTTCACTCCCAACGACGATGACCAAATTGCCGGATAAATCGACTTGATCGATCGGTTTAGAATCCGGTCCACCATCCAGACCAACCACCCAGGCATCTTTTGCTTTTAGTTCATCGATCGCCTGTGCCAGATTAACTTGGGCAATAAGCAAGTGTTCGACCGCGCCGGAAGAGGCACTGACCACCGCGGGAGTGACTGATGCGGTCCGTCGAAACGGTAGAACTACCCCGTGAACACCAACCGCTTCTGCTGTTCGTAGTAGAGTTCCGAGGTTTTGTGGATCCTGGATTTCGTCCAGAATCAGCATAAATAGTGGTTCGCTTTGTTGGTTGGCTTTATCGAGAATGTCATCCATGGCTGCCATCGGGTACTCACTGGCTTGTAAGGCAATTCCCTGATGGTTGTTTCCCATGTTATCCAATTGATTGCGTTGTACCTCTTCTACCTGCAGTTTTTTTCCGCGGGCGAGCTGAATAATCTCATTGATATGGCCGCCACGTTCAATTCCTTTGGCTATTAGCAATCGAAAAACATGCCTGCGATTAGCACGTAAAGCTTCGTATACGGGATTTCGTCCTATGATCCATTCTTTCATGACCGGGTTAATCCCAACGCCAGGTGGTACCGTCTTTACTATCCTCAAGGGTTACCCCAAGTTCTTTTAAACGATCCCGAATGAGGTCAGAATAAGCCCAGAGTTTATCCTTGCGAAGATTTGTGCGCAGCTCGAGTAACAGATCTATGAAGGGATCTGCTTGAGAGGTACTTCCTTTGGATTCAGCCAAAACCAGCCCGAACACATTGGTGAGTTCGCGTAATTTTTCCTGTGCTGGTTGTAATTCCTCATTAGTTGCGCCAGACGCACGTGCCTGATTGATCACGCGTACCAGATCAAACATGGATCCCAATGCTCCAGCACTGTTAAAATCATCGTCCATATTTTTGATGAAATTCTCGTTGGTTTCTTCCAGTTGTTTGGTTAAGGAATCGAGGATGGATTGAGTTGCTCCTTGTGAACCAGGCAAAGCAGGGCGAAAAGCGGAAGAGAGACGTTCCAATGCTTTATCTGATTGGGACAAAACTTCTTCATTAAAGGTGAGGGGACCGCGATAATTGGCATTCAATACCGTATACCGTAAGGTGTCACCAGAATATTTACTGAGGAACTCTTCGATCGATACAAGGTTCCCGGTTGATTTGGACATTTTCTCGCCGCCTAGTTGGAGCATGCCATTGTGAACCCAATAGCGGGTAAAGGATTTTCCGGTAAGGCTTTCTGTTTGGGCAATTTCGTTTTCATGATGGGGAAAGACCAGGTCATTACCGCCTCCATGGATATCAATCTGCTCCCCGTGGTGATGTAGGTTCATGGCGGAGCATTCAATATGCCAGCCCGGACGACCTTTCCCCCAGGGACTGTCCCAGAAAGGTTCCCCAGGACGGGCTGCTTTCCACAAAGCAAAATCCATGGGATGTTCTTTGCGTTCATCCACTTCAATTCTTGCTCCAGCTTGCATATCATCCAGTTTTCGACCGGATAAACGCCCGTAATCATCATCTTTTGTTACTCGAAAATAAACATCCCCATCTGCTGGATAAGCATACCCTTTCTCGATTAATCCTGAAATCATCGCGATAATTTGATCAATTTCCTGGGTTGCTCGCGGATTGAAGGTGGCGGGTTTAATATTTAAATCTGAAAGATTTTGTTCATAATCATGAATATAACTTTCGGCTAGCTCAAAAGGATCAACTTTTTGTTCGTTAGCACGAGCAATGATTTTGTCATCTACATCGGTAAAATTCATCAGGTAGTTCATCTCATACCCACGATATTCAAGATAGCGCCGGATGATGTCGAATACCATGGCTGACATGGCATGTCCGACGTGGGCTTTTGAATAGACGGTTGGACCACAGACGTACATTTTTACCACACCAGGTTCAATTGTTTCGAAGTCCTCTTTTTTGCGGGTTAGTGTGTTATAAATTTTCAATGGCATATTTTTCTCCTGTGTTTTATTAATCACCATCATCAGGCTTTGCAAAAATCATGCGACCAGCAGCAGTCTGTAATACTTTTGTCACCATTACGACAATCTCTTTATCCATGTAATCGCGACCATTTTCTACCACCACCATGGTGCCATCGTCCATGTACCCAACTCCCTGGTTGGCTTCTTTGCCGTCCTGAATGACGTGAACGTTCATCAATTCGCCTGGTAATAAAACAGATTTTACCGCATTAGCGAGTTCGTTGATGTTGAGGACGGTTACTCCTTGTAACTCAGCTACTCGATTTAGATTGTAATCATTGGTGAGAACCGGACAGCGTAATTGACGGGCAAGTATTACCAATTTATCGTCCACTTCACGGACATCTTCCACATCGATATCGCTGATTCTCACCGGGATAGTTGGTTCTTTTTGTAAGTTGGCTAATACTTCCATCCCACGGCGGCCACGTTGGCGGCGTAAACTTTCGGAAGAGTCAGCAATATACTGTAGTTCATTTAATACAAAACGTGGAATTAATAATGAACCAGGTAGAAAACCGGTCCGGGCGATATCCGCGATTCTTCCATCAATGATGACACTGGTATCCAATAGGATTGTTCGGTTCTCAGCCCAATTGGAAGTTACATCACCAACAGTGGTTCCGGGAGTGATATTTGCTCCCCGGTTTGAAAACCCTCCGATTACATTAAATAAATCATTGGCCCGGATGTGGAATACCGTTATTCCCAGATAACCAAAAATGACCACGCCCACAAATGGAAGAATGGATCCAAAGGGACTTGGTAATAATGAGATTGGAAAAGCCAGTAAAGCTGCAATGATTAGACCTGAAATGAGACCAACAAATGAAGAAAATAATGATTGCGCTGATATACGAGTTAATTTAGAACGAATAGCTTTTACTGGTTTTGTAGTTAAGTATGGGGTCAGTACTAAACCAAATAAGGCTCCGACAAGGCCAAATATAAAAGTATATTGCTCAATATTGAGCGGGATATTAGGGTTACTGCTTACCTCAGTAATGTTGGCGAGATGTGATCCCCAAAACACCCCAACGATACAAAAAACAACCATGCCAATAAGGCGTGAAAAAAAATCTACACTCATAGGTGTACTCCTTAAATAAATATAATGTTGTTAAGGTGCAGAAAAATAATAAAAAATAACTGCTATTTGATAATAGCATGGGCGGGATTACAAGTCAACAAACCTATATTGACAGGCGCATATCCGCATGTTAAAATGCGCTATCAATTCAGTGCGCCCCCATCGTCTAGCGGTCTAGGACGGAGCCCTCTCAAGGCTCAAACAGGGGTTCGAGTCCCCTTGGGGGCACTTAAGATCCACCTTGATCAAGGTGGATTTTTTTATGGATTATAAAACGATCATTTTAGACATTAGTTTTTCTGGAGGTGATCAATCTTTGGTAATTTCACACCTTCAGTAACTAATGGGGATAAAATAAAACTATTGCAGAAATTAATCCTGATCGAATCTATGGTGGGTCATTCACCTCGAATTTTCTGATTTATCAGCTTTTTTAATTATGAAACCAGGGATCATTGGAAAAAATAATTTCAAAATTCACCCAGAATAAAAAACTTAGCTTAATCATTTTAGCTTTTATCGCCTTTATTGCCCTGGGTTTGCCTGATGGGTTGTTGGGTGTTGGATGGCCATCTATCAGGAATGGGTTTTCTATCCCGCTGGATGCTATCGGGGTGTTTATGACCGCTTCTGTTAGTGGATATATATTTTCCAGCTTTATCAGTGGATTCTTGCTGGCACGAATTGGTGTAGGGCGTATGTTAATAGTCAGCTGTTTACTCACTGGGCTAGCCTTGATTGGGTATACCGTTGTTCCGGAATGGTGGATGATGGTGCTTCTTGCCATTTTCGCAGGACTAGGAGCTGGTGCAATTGATGCAGGTCTAAATACATACATTGCTTCCTATTTCAGTGAAAGAACCATGCAATGGTTACATGCAAGTTGGGGGATTGGTATTACGCTGGGACCAGTCATTATGACTGTTGGCCTGGCTTCCTTTGAAACCTGGTATTTTGGTTACCGCGTGGTTGGAGTTTTCCAGCTTATCCTTGCATTATTATTTCTGGTCACTTTACCCATCTGGAATCAAAATGAACAAGCAGCCCGAGATTCGGAAGAAAAGCACCTAACCGACTATAAAACACCCATAGGGGAAACCTTAAAACAATCTCAGGTATGGTTGAGTTTAATTTTATTCTTCTTGTATGTTGGTGGAGAAATCGGTTTGGGAACGTGGGCGTATACCTTATTAACGGAATCACGTGGGGTGGATAGTATTCTGGCTGGTTTTTTCGCGGGGAGTTACTGGTTCACCTTTACGATAGGGAGAATTTTGGCGGGTTTGGTTGCCCGAAAGTTGGGGAATAACAAACTTGTGTTGGGTGGTGTGAGTGGCGCAATCATTGGTGCAGGCTTGCTCATCTTGAACCCTTCCGAAATAGCCAATGTTATTGCCGTTGCCCTCATCGGTTTATCGATTGCACCGATCTTCCCGGCGATGATGTCCGGGACAAAAGCACGCGTTGGTAATATGCATGTTGCGAATACCATCGGAATGCAAATGGCAGCCACAGGGTTTGGGGGAGTAGGCATAGCGTCGTTGATGGGGGTATTGGCACGCAGAATATCTCTGGAAGTAATCCCCTTTATATTGATCCTTGTTTACTTTAGCTTGCTTGTCGTCTATTTATTGGCAATTAAACAGAAGAGGACCAAATTTTAATGCGGGGCTATCCTTGCTTACAATAGGAAGATCAATAAATACTTGTATTTTAAATTAAAAAAATTTTTTTTTAAAATGCTCTTATGAAACTTTGACAATTTATCGGGTGATAAAAAAATTAAAAACAATTGATCTGTTCGATGAGAGAAATGGGGATAACTTCAAACTATTCTTGTATAATTTCTCCATGAACGAGTTATTATTGCAAACGAAATTCTTCCCTCCCCAAATAAGGAAAGATGGGGTTTCTCGTATGAGGCTTATTTCCTTGTTGGATGAAGGATTAAGTGATGGTCATTCCATGACCCTCGTATCAGCCCCGGCAGGATATGGGAAGTCGCTCTTAATTTCGGAATGGTTGCATTCCATCAGCCTGAATAAAACTCTTTCTTCCAAAATTTCTTCCACCTGGTTAAATCTTGATGAAAACGATAATGATCCAGTCCGGTTTTTCACCTATTGGATTTCCTGTTTTCAGGATTTGGGAAGTTCCTTTCTTGACCAATTTAAGATGTATTCATCACCACCACCATTACCGGATATCCTGGCAGCACTTGATGACATTATTAATCAATTAGCCAGGAGCACCAGAAAGCATTTAATTGTATTTGATGATTTTCACCAACTGAACAATCCTTATATAACTGAGTGTTTGGAGTATTTTATTGAGCATCAGCCATCCCAGGTTCATCTTGTTATGATTGGGCGTGCTGACCCAGTTGTCTCCATATCAAGATTGCGCTCCAATGGAAAACTCACAGAAGTACGAGCAAGGGATTTGCGTTTTACATTGGAGGAAACCAGAAATTTTCTCAATTCAAGTTTGGAAATAACCCTGAAGGAACAACACATTAACGCATTATATGAAAGGACGGAAGGTTGGCCGTCTGGGTTGCAGCTTGTGGTGTTAGCTATGCAAAATGTTGCCGATGTTGAACAATTCGTTGCAACTTTTCAGGGGAGCCATCGATATATTCTTGATTATCTGGCAGAAGAGGTAATGCGTCATCAGGATGGACAGGTCAAAGAATTTTTATCAAAGACGTCAATACTAAGTCGTTTTAATGCTCCTTTATGTGAATATATAACAGGAATCCATAATTGTCAGTCCCTGATTCGAAAAATAGAAAAGGAGAATTTGTTCATCATTCCTTTGGATAGCCAGGGGAATTGGTATCGATACCATCACCTTTTTTCGGATTATTTGAGGGTGGCAATCGATCCGTCAGAAAGTAGTGAATTATTTCAAAAAGCAGCTTCTTGGTTTGAAGAGAACGGCTATTTTTATGAAGCCATGCAACATGTGTTTTCAGCAAACGATACTGAATTTGCTGCAGACATGATGGAACGAGCCCTCGAAAAAGGAAATATCTGGTCAGGTGGGAATTTATCTGCATTATTGCATTGGTTGGATTCTTTACCTAAATCATTGTTGTATTCGCGTCCTTACTTATCATTACTGGCTGTGCCAATCGTTTGCGCAGCTGTCAGATTTGAACAAGCTGAACAATTGTTGTTTCAAACTGAATTAAATTTATCCAATCAGAAAATCGACCTTTCAGAAAAACTGAGGGCGCTGATCGAGTTTTACCGAGGTGGAATTGCCCTCATGAAAGGGGAAATTTCGAAGGCAAAAGAATTTACTCTTAATGCTTTGAAATTGATACCGAAGGAGGACTTCTTATTTCAATCAAGAATTACCTCCAATCTGGCCCAAGCGTATGAATTGGCAGGGGAACTAGGTCAGGCAATCCAATACTATCAAAAAGCAAGTGAACTTGGTTTTGCTGCAGAAGCCACATATCTGGCAATTAATGCAAGGGCTGCAATGGCATTTGTTTTACGATCCCAGGGAAAACTACATTTGGCAAAAGAGACCTTATTGCATGCCATTGCAATTGATAAAAGCAAGAATTTTCCAGCAATAGGGCTGGTATATATTCTGCTGGGAGTCATTGCATACGATCAGAGGCAAATGGATATAGCAGAAGAGCATTTAAATAAAGGAATTGAATTGGCGCGTGATGGTGGATTGAAAGATGACGTAAACTGGGGAATGATTTTCCTTTCGAGAGTAAAAGCCGCATCAGGTCAACAGGAAGAAAGTGTTGAACTCATGGATAAGGCAATCATGATGATTCGAGCTTATCAAATTCCAAGAGTTACAAATTTCGCGCTTGCTTACCAAGCAAGAATGTTTTTAGAAACCGGCCAAATAGATAAAGCCAAGGCTTGGGCAACAGAATATCTCGCGGTACGAAATTCTGAGCCAGTTGAATATCTTCGAGAAATTGAAGACCTGACTTTGCTTCGGGTATTAATTTTTCTGGGTGAATGCGAGCAGGTCTCCTTGATTTTAGAGCCATTGTTGGAAACGGCGAAAAAATCCAAAAGAAATAAAGCGGTTGTGGAAGGGTTTAGCTTACTGGCTATTTCCCAACACAAAAAGAATCAAACATCCCAGGCTCTTGAAACATTTAGTACCGCCACAGAATTAGCAGTACCAGAAGAAGATATCCAAATACTAGTGGAATTGAGTGACCTTTTTAACATTTTTCAGTCTCAAATATTAAAATTCAGAAAAAGAGATGAAAATAATAAGACTAAAAAAGAAGAGTCTCCATCAGGTTTGAGAGAGATACTCATGAAGTTACCTGACCCGTTAAGTGACCAGGAAATGAGAATATTTGATTTAATTTTAAGGGGTAATACGAATAAAGAAATTTCTGAAGAACTGTTTATTAGTATTGGAACGGCAAAATGGCATGTTCACAATATTTTCCAAAAATTGGGGGTAAGCAATCGAATGCAAATAATCGCATTAGCACGAGAATGGGGAATCATTTCCACTGAGTAAGCTCTTTAAAAGGTCTCAGAAAGTTTCCCAATAGCGAAAGTAATCAAAAAAACCTACCTGGTTGGTCGAACATGAACCTACCTTTGGATAGGGGACAAAAACCTTTCTCCGATTTATCCTTTGAAAAGAGTTCACAGTCCAGAAAGGAGCGGTGTATGTTCAGATTATTGGTTGTGAGGGTATTGTATGAGCAATATCAATGAATATCCGATGTGCAAAATTCGAGTCAAAGGCCATTTTGATCAAAGGTGGTCCCTTTGGTTTGAAGGTTTGGTCATCCATCAGGATGAAAATGGAGAAACAGAATTAAGAGGACAGATGGACCAATCTGCCTTACATGGATATCTGACAAGAATTCGAGATCTAGGTTTGGAATTGAAAAGTGTAAAGGTAGTGGAAAATGGAAGTTGATTTCCATCTGAACAACTTCTTAAAAGTATTTTATCGTTTGAGAGGAAGAAATGAAAAATAAGAAAAGCAATGAATTTAAAGGTAGTTTTGTTTTATTGGTTATCACATTGGTTATATTAACAGCCTATTTTGTAACATCCAGATTTGTTCCATCCGTTAATCTGCCCACAGTTGAATTGATTGTATTGATCGGTTTACTTATCGGATTAATAATTTATATCCTTCTGGGGGGAATTCGGTTGATTGTTCAGCTCTTATCCAAAAAACAAACTGAGAAAAAGAAAGCACTCGGAAAATTTATGATTACCATACTTTTGATCGTCATCATAATTGGATTTTTTGTTAGGGGCTCGCAATGGAGAGCCCATACTCCAGTGATCCTGTCTGAAAATGGAGAGGAAATGCAGGGCAGCATCTCTTCGCTGGAAAAAGTGAAGCTTGGTGGTGTTGATCAATGGTTGATTATTCGCGGGCATGATGTGAAAAAACCCGTTTTGTTGTTCCTCTCTGGAGGGCCTGGCGCTTCTGAAGCTGCGCGGGTGATACGTTTCAATCAGGAATTGGAAAAACACTTCGTGGTGGTAATTTGGGAACAACGCGGCTGTGGTAAATCATATCCATCCTTAAACCCAAAGTCTGCTTTAACCGTGGATCAATATGTATCCGATTTATTAGAATTAACCAATTTGCTTAGAACTCGCTTTGACGAAGAGAAAATTTACCTGGTTGGCCATTCCTGGGGAACAATTATCGGGGCTAAAGCTGCACAACAACAACCAGAATTATTCCATGCCTATGTTGGAACAGCTCAAATGGTCAATGTACTTGAAACTGATCAATTGATCTATGATATGGTTTTGGATTATTCCATCAAAACAAATGATACAGCTTTTGTTAAAACGCTGGAGAAACAAGGAGTTCCTCCTTATTATGGAAAGAATCCCATCAAACCTTATTCCACCTTGTTTGGACGGGAATATGCCATTTTTGAAGTGCCAAATATTAAAAATGAGGAATATCGCCGTGATGGGGATGTGATGTTGTTGATGTTGAAACAACCTGAATATGGTTGGTTGGACCGGGTCTATTATTTGTTAGGCCTGGTGAACACCTTTAATGTCGTTTATCCTCAATTACAGGACATGGATCTAAGAGTGGATGGCATCCATTTTGATATCCCAGTCTATCTAGTGCTCGGAGGAAATGATATGAATAATCCGCCAGTAATTCCTGAAGAATATTATGAATTGATTCAGGCTCCGCATAAACAATTAATCATTTTTGAGGAAGCTGGCCATGGCATGATCTGGGAAGAAGCACAAAGATTTCATGATTTGATGATCAATCAGATACTTCCTGAAACCTACGGGTCGTGATTGGTAAATTCAAAATGAACAAATAAATCAATCTAAAATTGGGAATTTCCACAATTAAGCTTTTCAAGAATAAGCACGCTATGCTGAAACCTGAAAAGCTTATTTGATTGAGGTATAGTAAAGGAAGATAATAAAAAGATATTCTGGAGTGGGAAATGAGTACTGATCAAAGGATTGAAGGTCATATTAGCTCGGTGCGTGTTGGAACTGTTCATTATCATATGCAACCAATTTCCACATGGGATGATATTGAAAACAAGGTAACTACATTTGTGGAACAAGCAGCCAAGCAACATGCCAAATTCCTGTTGTACCCGGAATATTTTGGCATTCATTACTTCAATTGTCTGCCTGAAAATTTTTCTGATCAACAACGATTTGATGCGTTGATGGAGAAACACGTTCGGTATCTCGAATTATTTTCTTTTCTCGCCAAACAACACCAAATATTCATCATTGGAGGGTCATTTCCAGTGAAAAACGATGGAATTCTTCAGAATATTGCAACCCTATTTTCACCGGGAGGAAATGTATACACTCAGGAAAAATTACACATTACCCCCACAGAACGTGAAGACTGGGGTTATTCTGCGGGAGATTCCATAAAAATATTTGATACACGGTTTGGAAGGGTCGCTATTCAGATTTGCTATGATATCGAATTTCCGGAAGTCAGCAGGATCCTGGCGTTGCATGGCGTCGAGGTAATTTTTGTGCCATTTTTTACCCGAGATTTGTTTGGATACCATCGGGTACGTTATTGCGCTCAAGCCAGGGCGGTAGAAAATTACTTGTATACAGTGATTTCAGGTAGTTTTGGCAGTCAAAATCTTCCTTACGATTTGACCTGTTATTCTCAGAGTGCCATTCTTACCCCGAGCGACATTGGTTTTCCACAAAATGCGATTGCTGCGGAATCCTCTGCTGAAGAAGAAACTGTTATTACTGCTGATCTGGATATGGAATATTTGCAAAAAATTAGAACCAGCGGAACAGTGCGGCCATTGATGGATCGAAGACCTGAGATGTACTCACTGGAAAGCAAGAGCACTATTGAAATCATCAAAGTTGAGTAGTGATATTGCTCTGATTTTGTGTGGAAATCAGAGTAAAAAATTGAACGAAAATTGATTCAGGCAATTTTTACCAATTCCCTTGACTCTTATTATGGTTGCGGTATAATTCTGCCCGCTGTCAGAAACAGGCAGCACGGGAAACCGGAAAATGATCTTTTATAAAGTAATAGCCTGAAGAACTTAAAGCGCAAATTCCCTAATAATATGTGCAAAAATGTCTGGTTTCAAAAAAAGAATCTTGACATAACAATGATAAGGGTTTACAATAATACTCCCGATCTGTGAAAGGGTGATCCAGTCTGCAAAGACAGATCATTGAAAACCGAAAAGGGAGAAGAACCCTTCAATAACATCGCTGTGGAAGCCGATGTTGCCAACAACGAAAAAAGTTGCGACAGCATCGGATTTTTTGGCGCATATTGAGGGAAAGTCTTCAAGGCGGCACCTTAACAACTGAAGAGTGATAGGAAAGACGAAGAACCTGTTAATTTTTAACCGCAAACAATGACCGAAACACTTCTGCGAGGAAGTGATAAAAGAAAATTATTTGCGGAGAGTTTGATCCTGGCTCAGGATGAACGCTGGCGGCGTGCCTAATACATG
>CAYSFA010000062.1:0-15905 GCA_964430025.1 uncultured Anaerolineaceae bacterium
ACGATCCTCTCAGAGATGGTTGGTAACCAACCCTGGGTAAAAAACGCCTCCCTCTCGATGATTTTCTGCCTGGATTTCAATCGAATCAAACGCTGGGCGAACCTGAACCAAACTGATTTCAAAGGTGAGCAAGCGTTCTCACATTTTCTAATAGCCTATGCCGATTTAATGTGTGCCGCACAGTCGGTGGTGTTACTGGCGGAGAGCCTTGGCCTGGGATCGGTTTATGTCGGTACGATCCAATCCCAGATGGATGAAGCCCGTGAACGGTATGCCATACCAGATTTCGTATTACCTTTGATGATTTTGTCCTTGGGATATCCGAAATCAATTCCACGCACCATCCCTAAGTTGAAACCTGAAGTGATAGTCCATCATGAACAGTATCAATCACGGGATGATGAAGAGATCCAGCAGGCCTTCAACCAAAAATATGGCAATTTCAACATTAAAGCGGAAGAATATCTTGAGAAAGCCTTCATTGAAACCATCGAAGCAGAAAAACAGGGGGAAGAGGGTTGGACAGAATGGGCAGTGGAGCAGATGAAAAAAATGGAAATTCGTAATGATGCCCAGTTTCTATTTAACTTACGCTACCCAAGTCATCTCATGGTGCAAATGAATGCAGAGTTGATCGCATCATTCAAACATGCTGGCTTCGATTTCTTTGTTGAACCCGAATCCTAAGTTAAAGTGCCGCCCTCATCTGGATAATTTATTTTCTCCTTTTCCTGTAATTTTCAGTCAACATTTTTTAGGACTCAACACTAGTCACTTTCGCCTTCAGCCTTTTGCCTTTCGCCTTCATTACCACCTTTCAATTCTGTTAAGTCAAAATCACTCTCTTTTCGTATCGATTCAACACTCCCTGCGTCTTAAAAGGTAAACCGACACCGGACGATGGTGTTATCCCTAACCAACCCAGACATTAAAATTACAGAAAGAGAGAGATCATGAAAATCTTTACAATTGCAACAATCTTTGTGTTGTTGTTAGGTGGCGGAATTTCCACCGTCGCTGCCCAAACCAGCCTGCCAGGAGAGGTGCTCTACCCGGTAAAGACACTGGTGGAAGATATTGAGTTGGGATTAGTCACAAATCCCGAAATTAAATTCCAGATTGCATCAAAATTAGCCAAGGTGCGCATGGAAGAGATTCAGGAACTCATCGAAAATGAGAAACCCGTACCAGAACAGGCTTACTTTGATTGGCAATGGCAGCTGTACACAGCTTTAGAGTGCGCCCTTCAATCGGAGAATCCCTCAGCCAAGCTATTGCTGGTGCGTGAAATGGTGATGCAACAAGCAAGGCTCTCAAATGAGGGTGATCTTACAGGAGAACCCATTCCCAATTTATTTAAGAACACCTTGCAAAGCCAGATGAAACTTATGGAAGCTGGAATTGCCGAACCGAAAAATTTAGCCAACGAATTGCAATACATGTTCAAATATGCACAGAAAAATGGCAAAGAAGCATTGGAAGAACAAGTTATAAGCCAAATTGAGACACTCAGTGCGGAAAGCACTGAAATTGTTGAAGACAAATCCAGTGGTGAAATCCTCGAAGATTACCAATGGATGTTCCAAACCGGTAAACTCGACGAGGATGATGAGGATGACGGCCAGGATGGCAGCGATAACCACATGAACGGCGGCAACCAGGGTGACAATGAAAATGGCGAGAATGGCGGCTTGAATGGTGATGGCAATGACAGCAGCGGCGGCCAAAATGGTGGTAGTGGCGGTAATGGCGGCGGTAACGGTGGTGGTAATGGCGGAGGTGGTGGAGGTGGCGGCGGCGGATAAGCAATCTTCATTGAAAACCTACCACAGTCAATAAAGCTCAAACTCGGATTAAAAAGTCCGAGTTTTTGTTTGTCAAGTTTCTAAATGGTGCTTACTGGTGCTGTGCACTTAGGGATCAACAGAACTCTCAATGAATGGATTAAATTCTTCGGTAGAACGTATTTAGAAGTGCGCGGCACCTAGATTCTTTGAAACAGTCGTACTAAGTGCAGGTGCAATGCACCAGCAAGACAAGGTGCGTTGTATTTGAGGATCGGTACGGTTTTTTGATGATTATTCACTTTATCTTGAAAGACGGCTATCGGATTGCGCTCCACCTGGATTATTTGGTTTCTACTATCCTATACAAGGCGCAATAAACAACTTACTAATATAGCTGGGTATAAACAAAAGGCGGGTAGACCTCTTTTTTCTAGGTGCAGCGCACTTTTGGTATCTTTCAAATGAGATTTGATTTCTATTCATAAAAATTCCGCTGATCCCTAAGTGCACAGCACCTAAGCTGCCTTATAATAAAAATATCCCCTCTCGCGAGGACTCCTTATGCAACTCTACAAACACAGACAAATCGGCACAATAATGATCATAGGTCTGGGGTCTGGTATCCTGCTGACATTGTATTACCTCATTCAATTCCCGCCCGGACCAGCCAAAACGATAACTGCCCTAATCTCGGCTTTACTCATCCTGTGCCTGCTGCTCTTTTGGTCTCTCACCGCCGAAATTAAATCTGATCATATCCATGTTTATTTTGGGTTTGGTGTCATCCACAAACGTATCCCCTTTGCTGAGATAAAACAAGTCAATGTTGTACGTACCCCCTGGTATTACGGCTGGGGGATTCGTCCCGCACCGCATGGCTGGATGTTCAACGTTTCCGGTTTTGGTGGGGTTGAGATACTTTTCAAAAATGGTCAGCGTTTTCGAATTGGTAGCGACCAGCCCGATCAGCTTCACGCTGCCATCCAACAAAAATTATTGAACGGAGCAGACCAATGACAAAAAAGAAGAATAGTTATCCTCCCGGTGCATTTCTGCAATTTTTATATCGCCTACCCGTCTATTTTTACAAATGGGGGTTGGGAGGGTTATTTGGGAAACGTTTCGTCCTTTTTCAGCACAAAGGCCGGAAATCCGGCAAGCAATACCAAACCGTGGTGGAAGTGGTTGAGATTGAAAAAGAGACCGGCAATGTAATTGTCGTCGCCGGTTATGGTGAACGCACGCAATGGTATCAAAATCTCAAACAGATGCAGACCACCACCATACAGCTGGGGAAACATTTGCACCAGGTGAGTATTGAATTGATTTCCCCCCTTGCTGGGGCGGACATTATGGCGCGGTACTATCAGCGCTATGGAAAAATAACCGGAGCTCTTTTTTCCATTCTCGGCTATGAATGGGATGGAACGGAGCAAGGTGCCCGGCAGATAGCCCAAGACCACCTGCGTTTTGTGCGCTTTGTGCTGACCTAGTGCGTAGTTATACATAAATTTTTCCCCTCTTTCAAACATGATAATATAGATATTATTTGTAATAATTCATGTAAGATGGGAGACTAAACCATGAATCGGAAATTGTTATTTCCTGTTGTTGTTTTAGTGGTCTCCAGCATCGCCTGCAGTACATTCACAAGCAGCACTCCTGAAAACAACGTCAATGTGGAAAGTACACCCACTAAAGAAACCACTATCCCTCAGGCTGAGGTTGTTGAAGCACCTACACCTGTTTCCGCAATCGATCTCACCTCTATCACTTCAGCTGAAGATCTTCCTCCTTTAACCTTTGATGAAGTCCTGGATGCCAGAGTGGAATCCGGTGAATGGACAGAAGGGGAAGGGTTGCTTTATATCATGAAAATATTCACTGGCGAATTATCTCTTCAGGATGATTCAGAATTACAAAGTGTTTATGATATCGATGCAACCGGGATCATTCTCCGATTACAGGAATTTATATCAAACCCGGGAAACGATTCACTAATTAAAACCGAATTGGAGACGATGCTCAACAACTTATTTCCCTCCAAAGAAATGCTGGATGCTATCAGTACCCCTAGCGCAGATTCAAACACATTAAAAGTTGCTTCACCAAAAACGATAAATAATCAACAGGTGGTTTTGTGTGAAGATTTGAGGAAAGTAGGAATTGACAAACTTATTCAAGGAAAAGTGGTTTGTTTTGAACACATTGATTTATCCGAAAATTTGAAAACAAGGATATATTATCCTAATGTTTTTGTAGACGATGATGAACTAATGAATATGTTGTTACTCACTAAAACAGCAGTAGAGAAGTCAATGCTTTTCTTTTCCGATTTAGAATTATCGCCACCGGCTTCAACTGCTGTACAAATTCAATTTCCTGGAAGTGGTTTACAACAAGGAATGGGTCTTTTCAATAACGACAATACCTGTTCTATCACGCTTTTTCCAGAGCTAGCAAGTTATTATGATACAACTGAAAAATACCAACAATATTTAGCCTCTGTTATTTTTATGTGTTATGCGCAGGCAAATATTAAAAAACCTGGTCTTGATGACATGTGGTGGTTTTTCGGTTCGGCAGAATATTTTAGTAATCTAGTCTTCCCTGGCGCAAATAAAGAACATGCGAATAACATTTTTTTTGACACGCTATCCATGGAACTTCCAATTCAGGAATTGGAGAAAGAGAATTTCGTTTTTTTTCAGTATCTTGGTAATCAAAGCAACCCAAAAACTATAATAAAAAACTTAAAGGAAATAGCTAATGGCAAGAGTTTGTCGGAATTTGTATCAGATCAAATGTTTAATTCATTTGTTGTGGATTACTTGAGTACAGGTATTCCTGATTCTGATGGAAGAACAATCATAAAAGCAATAGTACCAATTGAACAATATGATTCTAGCTATCGTGCAAATATTAACGAAACGGAAGATATTTATTTTGAAGGTCTTCTTTTTGTTGCCTCTCGTTTCGTGATTGAATACGAAAAAGAGAAAAGGTTTGTCCAATCAGCTGTTGAAAATTGGGAATCCATTGGTTCTGGAAGTTATACAGCCGTCGAAGCAGATTTATATCAAAACAAAGCGGCATGGAGTGCTCCGCCTGAAGAGGTTCGTTCATATTGTGACAAAAGCAAGTATTACTTGTATGTTGTCACAACAACAAGTAGCCCTCAGTTTAATCCGATAGTAAAAGTGACAAAGGTCGAAGAAGCGTCCTGCGATCCTTGCTTGTTAGGCGTCTGGAAGGTCGACAACGAAGCTTTTACCGACGCTATGATGACCTTTTTTGAAGAAAGCGGGGTTGATTTCACACAGAGCTTACCCGGGACAGGTGAAATCTATATGAACATCACTGGTGATTACTTCCTTGGGTTTAAAGAAGGTGGTGAAATAGGGACCTGGCGGAATAACTTCACCATTTCTGTTGGCGTACCCAATGTGACGACCTTTGATACGGTCATACAATCAGCCGGGTTAGGTAATTACTCCGCTGATGGAAAGTTTCTGACAATAACAGATTTAAACGATAAGGTTATTTCCTCAAAGGTATATATGGGTGATTCCGAATTACCGGATAGCGGATCATCAGATGCCTCTGATTTCTATCTCTTCCGGCCTTCCTATTCGGCAGATGTTAGCGATGAAGAGCAAACAATTTCTGGCGGAAAAAGGGAATACAAATGTGAAAATAACCGTCTGGAAATTTTTCATGAGACAGAACCAGATTTTGTTTTCACACGCGCCGATGAACTCATTCCCACCCCCATTCCAACGGAAACCACCCCGTGATAGGCAAACTTAATAATCAGGCAGAGAGGATAGCCTTCTCTGCCTGATTTATGTCTACTCCACCTCTACCGGCTCAATGGTGGCTATTAACAATGGTTGCTTGAGGGTCTCGCCGTAATAGCCTTCAAAACGTGTAATCTCCGGGGTGTCATCCGTGAACATGTCGTAAATAAAGCGGTAGGAGAGCGGTTCATACAACAGCTCAGCCTGGAAGGTGAAGGGACCCTGGGCATTGGTGACGTCGATCTGGTAGGAGAGCGTGTCACTGCCGCCAACAAAGTTGGTATCCTCTAACGCTTCCCCATACACAGCAATATCGACTGGCAAGCTGGCTTTGTCCGTCCCATTGGGCAGGATGCGGTTGTCTTTAATATAGGCAGCCGCACGCAGCAAGGTGTAGGTCACCTCACCATCACTGTTCACCATGATCGGCTCATAAATCTGCACCTGATCGGAAGAGGTGATCAGATCATAATGCGGTTCGTAGGCCAGGAGGTCTTCATCGGCTGCATTGCCGGTGATGGTTCCATCCAAATTATATTTTCCGGATTCAAAGACCACATTTCCGGAAGCATCCGTCACAGTTACATGCAGCCAAACCCTGCGGGAAGGGAAACTGGTAGGCAATTTGTGTCCAGTCAATGCGTTTATTTTCAAGGTGGCATTGAGGTTGTTGTCAGCCACATCCAAATTTTCCACCACTAAATTAGCAGAACGTTGACCCACCTGCTCCTGCACTCTGCCAATGGTGGTATCGAAATGTTTTTGATCAGCGGTGACGTTAAGTTCCGCTCCCCAATTTGACAGGATTCCAAGCATGAAGGCATTTCCGCCCACAAAATAATGTTTATAGAAGGGTTCGCGGGCTGGCAAATTACCCGGCATCAGGGAGATCACCACTCCGCCCGAAGCCAGAGGCATATGGCAGCTCTGGCAGGGTGAGTCATCCACGCCATACTGGCTGTTCTGCCACTCGGTGTAAGGCGTTTGTTCGGGGAATTCACCCAGGATATTGCCTTCTGAGTCCACATAAGGGGTATAGAGATTGTGACAGGTCGCGCATAATTCTGATGAACCAGAATACGCGGCAAATTCCGGCGTAAAACCGCTTTGATCCTGCATGAGTTGTTGATTCGGATTCTCAAATGGTCCGTGAATTACCCGGTCTGGAGGATTAGTGCTGGCGTCAATTGCAAATTTCCCGCTAAAACTCTCATTTAGACCAAAGTTTTCTTCTGTAATCTGATGACAAAGCGTGCAGGAAACCCCATCCATGGCCACCTGGTGCATGGGATTGTCCGGGTTTAGAAAGCCATCGCCAAACATCGCCGATTCCGTCCCATTCACCTCTGCCTGGGTATAGGCCATCGGTTGATGGCAGCTGATGCATTTATCCTCAATCACAGCTTCCAAGCTTGGATTGCGTGCAATTTCTGAGCTTACCTTCGCCTGCCAAACCGGATCGGTGGCTGCATTGGCCATCATCGTGGAGCGCCAATCGGTCGTATTAGAGACATCATTGCCTAGTTCGTCGAAGAGGTTGGTATGGCAGATCGAGCAAGCACCCGCCCCTGAGAAATCTTCGGTGGCGAAGTTCGCCAAAACTGTGTTCTGCGGGGGGTTACGTGGCGGTTCGCCATCCTGACCAAAATCAATATTCGGGGTGGGTTGTGCGACAACCTCGCTCTCAGCTGGCGCAGGCTCGCTTTCAGTTGCTTTCGTGGTACAAGCAGCCAGCAAGAAAACTAAAATGATGATCGAGGCATATTTCAAGATTGCTTTAATGTAGGTTGATCGCATGTGGTTTTCCTCCAATGCTCTTACTGTAATTTAATCATTACAAAATAGGGGGTTTTTCACTATTTTTATATTATAGAGGGATGCGCGCGAATCATCAACTCAGGCAGCGTGAGAATCTAACCAAACAACAACTTTTTTTTTTAAGAATACGCGATGGGTGAGGGAAACTAGCTGAACTCGCGTGTGAACTCCAGCGCCTGGCTGGCGGTTAGCATGACTTCCTCATTGATGTGGAAGTAGAAACCCTGCCACCCCAAGGCAGAGATAATCTTCTGCATGCCTGCTCGGCTAACATACACCTGACAGAGCTTCCCGGCATCGCGAATCTTATTGAGCACATCCAGCCACTCCTCCGGCTCGGGTTGCCCGGCTCCGGGAATCCATTGAATGCCACGCAGGTTGGAAATTGAGAGAATCTGATCCAGATGATTCAATTGCCCCACCCCATCCAGGTGGTAGAAGGGATACTCGAGGAAATCACAACAGGCTGTCAGATCTGGCATGACATATCGCTTGAACATTCGCGGCGAGATCATGTAGGAGAAATCCGATTGCAGCATGTAGAATTTGCCTGGTGCCCACATCGGGCTCCAGCCACAGCAACCACAATCCTCGCCATTTATGAATCCATATAGTTCGTTAAAATATCGCATCCATAAATGAGTAATTTCAGAAGAAATACGCAACACCTCCGCGGGAGAATCGCTCAAATCCAGCAGTAATTTTTCGCTACTGCGCAAGGAAGCTAAAATATCCAGGTTGCCTCCCAAATCCGTTAGCCCAATAATGGCCTGCCCCTTCCAGCGCTCACTTGCCAGTATGGTCAGCTTCTTTACCCGCCCCCACCACAGATTTTCAGCGTCAAATTGGGGTTGGATATCTTCCAGCTTTTCTACCGACAATGGGTCAAACCAACCCGTATCAGGACGTATATGCAGCGGAGACCCCAGGAAAGCCGCCATCAAACCGGGGCCATAATTGGGCCAGAATTTGGGGTACGCACCTCCAAACCAGTTTATGCCTGCGCCAGACTCCTCAACACCATCCAGAATTTGCTCAGCGCTGAGCTCTTCCGTCTCCACTGGGGTGACTTCGTTATAACTGAATGGCATTCCCGCCATCGAATCATCCACCGCCTCGATACCAAAGAAGGGATGATTAATAGTCCCCGCCCACCAGGCAATCCAATCCTGTTTGACGCGTTGTAAATCCTCTTGCGAATATCGAATACCCATGAATTTCTCCTCAATCAATTAGTTGATTATATAAAAAATTGAGTAGAGAACTGGGAATTTATCTTTAGAAAAGCCTAAAAGAATTAATAAAAACTTTGCTCGCATGAAGACTATTAAGTTGATATATCTGGGGACACTTCCCATTCAATTAAAGATTATGGATCTCTCGAAAAATTGCCTTATTTTGTTCCAATACTTCTTTAACCCTCTCCCAATCCGTAACATTGATCCGTACACACACCCCACAATCTGAACTCAAATGACGCGGAACCGGAACCAATTTGCAGGCAATTTCATTCCTAATCAATATTTGTTCAATGCGCAGAGCATGGCTGGTTGAATCTACCAGAATTACCTGATATTGATTCTTCATGGCTTTAATCTCCTGCTGAGTTCCTTCAGTGCATTCACCAGGTACACGACATTTTCCTGTTGGTGAAAAGCACCCACACTGATTCTTACGCTTCCCTCCGGAAAAGTCCCTAACGTGCGATGAGCAGCTGGAGCGCAATGCAGTCCCACCCGGCAAAGAATACCAAACTCTTCATCCAGGAAAAAACCGAGCTCCGCTGGTGAAAACCCCTCCAGGTTGATCGCTATGGTAGCTGTCTGAAAATCAGCATTCCTGGGACCATAGATAGTAATTTCCGACATTTCACCTAATTTTCTTAATAATAACTCACATAATTGCTTCTCATGTTCCCGAATTGCGGATACGCTGCGCCCCTGCAGCCATTCCAGGCTTGCCCCCAACCCGGCTAGACCCACCACATTTTGGGTACCGCTCTCAAATCGATCCGGCAAAAAGGCAGGTTGCTCTTCCTTTTCAGATCGGCTGCCTGTTCCGCCCCTCATCAGGGGCTGAATTTCATCAATATCCACATTTTTTCCAAAAACCACCCCACCTGTCCCGGTTGGCCCATACAAGGATTTATGTCCGGTAAAGGTTAAAAAGTCAATCATATCCTCATTGATATCAATCGGTAAAACGCCAGCAGTCTGAGCAGTATCCACCATGAACAGAATATTGTGTTTTTTGGCTATTAATGCCACTTCCTTTAATGGAAGGATAGTTCCGCATACATTGGATGCATGGTTGAGAACGATTAATCGAGTATGTGGCTGGATTTCCTGTTCAAGGTCGGCGGGATCTAGGTTTCCTGCTTGATCACAGGCAACACAACTCAGTTCAATTCCTAATTGTTCCAAAGCTCGTATTGGCCGCATGACGGAATTATGTTCCATTGTGCTGGTTACTACATGATCACCCGGTTTTAACAACCCTCTTAAGACCAAATTGATTGCATGCGTGATATTCATTGTAAACACCACTCGCATTGGGTCATCACAACAGAAAAAGTCTGCTGTCAATTCTCTGGTTCTATACAAAATCCGAGCTGCCTCGATGGAAGTACGATGACCCGAGCGGCCGGGGTTTGCCCCGACATGCTCGATAAAATCAACCATGGCTACAGCTACTCCTGGCGGTTTGGGCCAGGAAGTAGCTGCTTGATCAAAATAACATGCTCCATCTTGGGTAATGACAGATGGATCTGCCTGGTTACATTTTGTCATTTAGAAAGTACCAACAAGAATTCGTCATCTTTTTCCACCACATCAACCTTACAACCATTCCGGGTTGCCATGCGGCGTACATTCTCTCGCGAGGTTACCGAATCTACCAGCACTTCAATTGGAAATTCTCCTCCTTCAATCGCGTTTTCAACCATGATAACCGGTTGCGGACAGGAAAGCCCTCGAGCATCTACTGTTTTACTCATTTTGTGTCTCCTCCTATGCCAATTTTTCACGCATGCTGAAACCAAACACCAGACAAACCACCAACCCAAGTGCAACAGCTCCCCAACCAATTGGTGAGATTCCACCCACAGAAAGGACTCCATCCACCAGGCTATCCGGGCGAGCCGCGAGTGCGAAATTGTGTGCAAATGCAGCTCCGGCAATCATCCCTAACACAAACACTGCCGAATCCCCATCCCCTTCTCCGGAAAGGAAGAGCTGGCGTCCTGGGCAGCCGCCTGCCAATGCGTATGCCAACCCGGCCAACACCATCCCAGAGAAATTTGCCAACAAATTGGAGTGCGCAATCGGTTGTGCGGTAAAACCCAATTTAAACTGACCAAACACGAGATTTGTCAGAAAAGCAAAAATAATCAAAGCACCTAAGCCGCTTAACAAGTGGGTATCACGCATGAGAATAACATCTCTGACAGCACCCATCGTGCAAAAACGAGTTCGTTGTGCCAGAAAACCGATCAGCAATCCAATTGCCAGTGCAACTAACAAAGGCGCATATTGAGAACCTGGCCCCGATTCGCTGAAAAAGATGGGTCCACCCTCTGAAAAAGTGGGTTGGAAAATACGCAGGAGCAATAACCCGACCATGATGATGGGTAAAATCCACCCAACCATCGGATAGGTTTTATGGCTGCGGCCCAGGTTGTAACCATTGCGTAGGAAGTAAACCCCAATGGCAATTCCGGCAGCCAGTCCAATGATTCCAGGGATGGCGTTCATATCGCCTCCAGCCAAGCGGAACCCTGCCCGCCATGGACAACCTAAGAATACCAAAGCGCCAACCATGGCAAAAAATCCCAAAATGAAACGCACAATCGGAGCAGAGCCCGAACGGGCTTTGAATTCTTTAAAGAGCAAAGCTGCGATGGTTGCCCCTAGCACAAAACCAATGATCTCCGGGCGAATATATTGGACAGCCGCAGCACGATGTAATCCTAACGCACCAGCGATATCACGCTCAAAACAGGCCACACACACTCCCATATTGGCCGGATTCCCCAGCTTTTGTAGAGTTGGCCCCAAGATACCAATGATTGCGCCAACCAGAATTATTCCCCATCTGGATGCAAAAAAACGAGTGAGTTTATCAGACATTAATAACCCTCCAGTAGTTTATAAGATTTTATATAAAGCGGATTTGATTGAATAAAAATGATATGAAATTGTTTGTCTCCTTTCTCCGAAACCGGAAAACAAAAAACCACTGACACATGCCAGTGGTTCAGGAGACTTTATGTCAAATTAACCCATTTCAGGCACGTGAAAGTGAAAACCATAGCGCTGACCAGCGCTTCGCCATTCGGCTCAAACTAAATACAAGAGTAGTTTTTTCACAATCCAAACCTTTGGGGAATAATAATGGTTTAATTATATCGTGATTGTGAATTTGTAAACTTTTTTTGACTGGTAATTTAAAAGATAACAAGAATCGTTTTTGAGGACAATAAATCGCATTATCGATGTCTTATTGCCTGAATTGTGATGCATTAGTAATGCACCGAATTCAATCTTTCTTTACGCCTTCTTAACCTTAGCGTCTTCGCGTCGAAAATCTGTTTGGGCCTTTTCTCCCCTTTTTCCATTTTATCCTTTCACATAGGACAGCTTTTCCGTAATATGCCCATCTACTACTTTAAAAATATCAACTCCCCGGACGTGTCCTATGTTTCCCTGTTCATCCATCCAGGAGTATTTCCAGCGCATGACACAATGCATCCCCAGCCCAAAAATATCTTCTATTTCGATTTTCGCGTGCGGGGATTGCTGAAAGAATTCCTGCCAGAATATGCGCACTTGTTCTTTACCAACGTACCTGGTGCCGTCTGGCGAAGGGGATGTATTTTCAAAAACGCAATCATCGCTCATGAGCTGCATCATGCCAGTGACGTCATGACGGTTGAATGCGTCGTTAAATTTTAAGATAAGACGCGGGATTGATTCTAATTTGGACAAACGGGATGGTGTCATATTAACCTTCTCAAAAATAATTGGTCAGCCTGTCCCTTTTGGAGGGGATTTGAAAAGCATCAATAATCTAATTATAAAACTAATGGGTAAGGACAAGCCTTACCCCTACTTAAAGATAAATATTGGCGCCTTTTTTCTTTGCGTTTCTTTGTTAATGTCTTTTCGATACTTTTCCTAAATCCTACCGTCTACTCCCTACCAGCTACCTAGTAATTCGAGATCAAACTCATGCCTTCATACAAATAGGCCACTTCTTCCTCGTACCCATTAAATAACATCGTCGGACGGCGATCTAACTCCCCAATTCTGCGCTCGGTTGCCTGTGACCAGCGCGGATGCGGTACATCCGGGTTGACATTCGAGTAAAAGCCATATTCCCGTGGAGCGATCTCGTTCCAGAATGTCTTTGGCATTTCCGAAACCAGCTCGATCTTGATCAAAGACTTGCCACTCTTGAAACCATACTTCCACGGCACCACCAACCGGATCGGGGCACCATTCGCTGGGGCAAGCGGCTCGTTATAAATTCCGGTCGCCAGGATGGTGAGGTCGTTCATAGCCTCGTCCAAACGCAGCCCTTCCTCATACGGCCAGGGGAAGTTCATGGATAAACCCGGCATTTGGTCAGGATCCGCTTCGGTTTGAAAGCGCACGAACTTGGCTTCGTCGGTTGGTTTGACCACATCCAGCAGTTTGGAGAGCGGAAAGCCCATCCATGGGATCACCATCGACCAGCCTTCCACGCAGCGCAGCCGGTAAATACGTTCTTCCTGCGGGAACTGCTCCAGAATATCCTGTATGCTAAAATTGGTCGGGTTTTCTACCAACCCGTACACTTCCACATTCCACGGATCGGTTTTGAAATCTTTCGAGACTTCATTGACCTTGTCCTTCACCAATGAAAACTCGTAATAATTATTGTAGTTTTTGATCGCTTCGATATCGGTCAGATCTTCCCCGGTAGAGTCAATAATTCGTTGTTCTTCCTCGGTTGGAATTACGCCTGGAGCACAGGCAGCCAAAATAGCCGCACCACCTATCAATGAAACCTTTTGCAGGAATTTGCGGCGATTCATATACAACCATTTTGGTGTAATTTCGGATCGATCTATCTCTTTCATTTCTACCTCTTTTACCAATAAACCTAAAGAATGTAGGCCTTTATTTAATTAAACCAACAATGTTCTGCTTATGGTAGCGGTTGTATAGATGTTTCAGAGGTTGTAACCATTTCTTAATAGATTCTTAGTCACCAAAACAAGTCAGCACCACAACCCAAAGTTTTTTCACCTTGATTATGATAAAATCGCAAAATGAGTGCAGATGTTGTAGATGAGGTGGTACGTTCGCGGCGTAAAACGCTGGCATTGATCATTCATCCGAATGGCAGGGTGGTGGTACGAGCGCCTTTGCGTACCAGCCAAAAAATCATTGACGCCTTTGTTTTCAGCAAACGCGACTGGATCGATAAAACCCGGCTGAAACAGCTGGAAAAAGGTAAAAGATATCCCGTACGGGAATTTACGCAGGAGGAGTTGTTTTGGTATTTAGGAAAACAATACCCTTTGCGTCTCGTTGGGAAGCAAAGACCTGCGCTACAATTCAAATTTGGTTTTTTCCTTGACCAGGCTTCTGTTTCACAGGCGAAGAAACGCTTTGAGGATTGGTATCGCGACCAGGCCAGGCTTTATTTTACTGAGCGGGTCAATTATTTCGCTTCGCTGCATCAATTTGAGTTCAAAAAGATCAAGATCACTAGTGCACGCACCAGGTGGGGATCCTGCAGTGGGAGGGGAACAATCAGTTTCACGTGGCGTCTGATCATGGCACCTCCTGAAATCATCGATTATGTGGTGATACATGAGCTGGTGCATACGGTTCACCACAACCACAGCCGTGATTTCTGGGATGCGGTGGGGAAGTTGATGCCGGATTACGTCGTCCGGCGTAAGTGGCTTAAGCAGAACGGTCGTAACTATTTTTGGGAGTAACTAGGTTTATAGGGTTGAGACAGAAGATAGGGTTTTTGGAATTGGCAGGAAAGTTGCTGCTTGAACGCCATCCGGCTTAAGTGTCTCAAGCAGAACGGGCATCTCATTTTGGGAGTAGGTGAGTTTCGGTTTTAGTTGGCTTAATAGGGGTTTTTGGAATACGCAGGTTTTTGAATGTAGCGAAACTCAAACTGATCACCCCCAAAATTTACCAAAAGGACTGCTTTGCAGCCGGTATTGCGCAGGTAGGTGCTGGCTTGAATTTCATCCTGAATTTCCAGGTTGAGCTGGGCACGCACCAAGACCATCAAATCATCTACAATGAAATCCACCTGTTTTTTGCCAATGCGTTGTTTGCGATACACCAGATCGACCGATAAATCACGGGAGAATGGGATTTTCAAAGCATCCAGTTCCAACCCCATCGCCCGTTGGTAAATGGGCAATTCATACCCAGGGCCAATTGAGTCGTATACGTTTTCAGCGGCAACGGTTACCAGGCTGGTGATGTTGGCGATTTTGTTGGTGGTTACTGGTTGTAGGTCAACGAATGATTCCATTGGATGCTTCTCCCTATTTAAGAATAATATGCTAAATACCTAGCAAGTTTCTTGCCAGTTTGAAGGGTTTAGGGGGGAGATTTTAGGATTGAGGATTTAAAAAGATTTAGGATTTAAAAAGATAAAATGCGCTAAACCGCAAAGGAAAGAGAAAAAACGCAAAGGAAAGAAAGGTGCGTTACGCTTTTCGGTTTGGTGCGTTGTCGCAGATGCCCTTCAGGGTACACTTAGGGATCGGATGACATTTAAATGGATGGAAAGTGGTTCTCGAAAGAAAGCTATCAAAAGTGCGATGCACCTGGATTCTATTTAGGACTTTCGCAATAAATACAGGTGCAATGCACTTCTGCAATTCTTTTTAACTAAATCCTTTACATAATCTGGCTATCATTTTCATCCCTAAGTGTACCCTGAAGGGCATCTGCGACAATGCACCTTATCACTCCTTTGCGTCTTGTTATCTTTATTCTTTGCGATTTAGCGTCCCAAATCTCTCCCTCTCAACTTTAGACGTTCACCAACAAATTCTTTCGACATCGAACCTTATACAACCCATTTGCCCCTCTTCACCCTTCATGCTATTATTTCGATATCGAACTAATTTATTCGAAAGGATATTAAAATGAAAACTGCAGGTCTACATCACATCACAGCCGTCACCAAAGACCCCCAAACCAATATCGACTTTTACCAGCAGGTGCTCGGGCAGCGCCTGGTGAAAACAACCGTCAATTTCGACGACCCCGGCACCTACCACCTCTACTACGGAGATTACATCGGCATCCCCGGAACCGCCATGACCTTTTTTGGCTGGCTCAATTCCGTCCAAGGCAAGGTTGGCACCGGGGAAACCCAGGCCGTCGCCTACACCATCCCACAGCAATCCGTCAGCTACTGGAACGCGCGTCTCAAGCAGCTCGGCTTCTCGCCGGAACGCGTCGAAACCCGT
>CAYSFA010000063.1:0-15819 GCA_964430025.1 uncultured Anaerolineaceae bacterium
GGGGGATAAATTAACTGTCCCTGCTCTCCATTTTGAAGGAGTAAATGGAAGAAGTAACTATCCTGGGAAAATAGTGCTACCGGATAGGGTTGGATGCCAACCTCATCAATTAATTGCTGTCTTGTAATTGCTGCTCCTTCTTCATCAGGGTCAATCGTGTTAAAAATGAATTTTCCTTTCGATTTTGCCTGAATATCACCAGCAATCTGGTTAATCATTTCAACTACCGGGATTTCTGATTCAGGTAACTGGTTTTTGGAAAGAAAGAGAGTTAATGTCACAGGTTCCTCAATTTCCGCAAGTATTGAATCGATGCTCTGAAACCCGTAAACTGTTTTCTTAATTGCTGAGGTAAGGTTGTATTCAAGATTTTTTAATACAACATTCATCCCACTACCGGATTGTTGCACCTCTATCAAATCTGCTAACCCAATCACAATGGATTGATCACCATAACGCACCAGGATATCGAAATACGCATTAATAATAGAAGATTCATTTCTTCCAGCTACCTGAAAGGGGGTAGGTTGGATACCATACGCCTGATTTGCTTCCGTTTCAATTTCGGGATCACTGAGCGGGTCCATTACCTCGGCGGTTACCATCCCTCGAGAAGATATTTCGTACTCCTTCAACATATCCCCAATTTGAGGGATCAACGGAGAGAGCAGAGGATGAGTCTTTTCACTCATGTATGCTCGAATTAGCAGATTCTCCGGTAAAGTGGAGATCAAATCTTTGGTGGTTTGAGAAATAGTAAATTCTTTTTGAGAGGTTAAATCTACCCGAAGGCCATAGAGAGGATAAATCCAGATGTTGATGGCTATTAGATTTAAACAAATGAGCGCAGTTGTTCTCAAGTAGGAGAAACGATATTTTGAAGGAATTTCTGACCAACGCATGCTATCGATAGAGAGTACATTCAAAACCAGGAAGAAAGCACTAAGCGACCCATAATAGATGAGATCCCGTAAATCAATCACCCCTCTTTGAATACTTTCAAAGCGTGATCCGGTTCCGATGGCTCGAAGAATCTCAATAATAGGACCTGGGAAAAAACTGGTGAAAAATGTACTGCCGATCAGATAGAATGCACCACCAATCAGAACTGTAAGAATTAAAGCAACAATCTGATTGTCTGTTCGTGAAGAGATAAATAACCCAATGGACGCGTACGCAGCAGCGATCAGGAAAGAAGCCAGATATCCACCAATGACGGGGCCCCAATCCAAATTACCCAGGAGAGAAACCATCATAGGGAAGGGTAGGGTAAGCAGCAAGGCAATCCCGATCATACCCATAACCGCCAGGAATTTTCCCAATACCAATTGTGTATGATTGGTAGGAAGGGAAAGCAGGATTTCCAAAGTCCCTGAGCGTTGTTCCTCACTCCATTGACGCATCGTTATTGCAGCGATCAAAAAGATAAGCAGGATAGGAATCCAGGAAAATAATGGACGAATATCCGCGATTCCCCTTGCGAAAAAGCCTTCAACACTGAAAAAGATGACTGCAATCGCCACCAGGAAAGTTCCCAGGAAGATGATTGCCAATAATGAATTGAAATAGCTGTTAAGTTCTTTTTTTGTAATGGCCAAAATTTGTTTCATTGTCAACCTCACTCTGCAATGGCTAATTCATTAAAGACAGATTCAAGTGTATGAACATCTTTACGTAATTCTCGAACTGGCCAATTCTTTTCGACTGACAGTTTAAAAATTTTTGGTGTGATATCCGATTGTGGTTTTCCTTGAATGTAAAAAAGAGGGTTACCACCTGAAATGAATTCTTTTTTCACCGAGACGACGTCGGACAATTGTTTAATCAAGGGGATCGCATCGGGTTGATCCTGATCCAAAATGAGGATTGCATTATCTGTATTGGCTAATTCCGACAACTTGGAATCAGCTTTGATCTTCCCATTCATGATCATAATTACCCGATCACACAGTGCTTCCACTTCTGAAAGTATATGTGTTGAGAATAAAATGGTGCTTTGCTTGGCAAGTTGTTTTATGAGCTGGCGAATTTCAACAATTTGGGTTGGGTCGAGCCCGACAGTTGGCTCGTCCAGGATCAGAATTTCAGGTTTATGTAGAATTGCTTGCGCCAGCCCGACCCTTTGGCGCATCCCTTTACTTAATTGGCCAATGGGTCTTGAAATCACGTTGTCCAGATTAACTGCTTTGACCGCATCGCGTACCGCTGGAATTTTGTCCTCTTCACTGATTTGTCGCAACTCCGCAATCATCAGTAAATAATCCTGGACAGAGAGCTCCGGGTATAAAGGAGCGTTTTCTGGCAGGTATCCAATTTTCGCTTGCGCTTTAGGGCGGTCCTGGACGATGTCAAATCCATTGATAGAGACAGATCCGGAATCTGGTTCTAATATCCCGGTGATCATTTTCATTAATGTTGTCTTCCCTGCGCCATTCGGGCCTAAGAGCCCAACAATTTCACCCTTCCGAATGGTGATACTCGTGGATTGAAGTGCTTTAATTTCCCCGTACGATTTGGAAAGATTGGTGATTTCAATCATAAAACCTCCTGATTATAGAAATCTCACTTTACACTCAATTAATGTACACCTTTTTTTGTTAATCTTCCATTAGAGATTTATTAAAAAATCTCATTTTTCAGCTGAAAAATGAGATTCAAATTATCTAACCAAATAATTTTTAGGAAGGTTTATATCGCTCTATTAACTTTTTTCTTCTGATGATTGTTCTTGCAATGATCAGGAAAATTACCAAAACAATTGCTGCTGCCCACGCCATAGTGGTTACCAGAACATCACCACTTCCATTCTGCGTGATCCCCACAAATGCCCAAATTAAGACCAAAGTATAGAATACTTCCGAGCGAAGGTAGGTCATTAATAATCCCAGGATTGTTCCGATGACAAGCATAATTATGGTCCAAACTGTTTCACTTACACCAAACCCGGTCCAATTCAAGTCCAGTAAAACTACAGACACATTGGCAATGGTGGCGACTGAAATCCAACCTAAATAAATGCTAAAAGGGACTTCTAAAAACCAGCGATCTTTCGATTTGGTCTTGCTGATCCCGATGCCTAATCGTAAATAAATGGCGATTAAGGAAACCAACAAACCGAGCATAAGGACTAAAGATAAGGCAAATTGCAGGTAATGCCAGGCAAAGATCCAGGCACCATTGAATAAATTTGCCAAAATAAACCAGATCCCAATGCGTTCAATGCGGGTATTTTCTTTCTGTGAAGGGAGAATTTGATATACCGCAAACGCTGTCAGGGCAATATAAATAAGTCCCCAAATAGCGAACACATACCCTGCAGGGGTGAATAAAGCTTTGAATGAATCGCTAACTTCACCAGTCAGCATACCATTAATTGGCAGTGTATTGGCCAGCCCATTGACAGTAATAGTTGCAATCAGGGCGATAAAATTCAGAATTCTTATGATTTTCATTTTGCACCTCTATTTTGAGAAATTCACTTTGTTCTTGGAAACCAAGGGATAAATGCGTTGGTCGTTTGCATATATTCTCTATAGCCTGGTTTTCGATCCGCCATTGATTTTTCAAGCATGGCGACTCCTGAGACTTTGATTAGGAAGTAGGTCATGATAATGGGGCTGAATATGGTGAGGAAGCCAAAACTGGATCCAGCAGCAATCAGGTAGAAACCCCACCACTGCGCGGAATCCCCAAAATAATTGGGATGTCGGGTAAAACGCCACACGCCTGTGTTGAGTAACTTCCCTTTGTTTTGTGGATTTTTCTTGAATTGTTCCAGTTGAAAGTCTCCGACTGCTTCAAAAAAGAAGCCAATTGCCCAAAGGAGGATACCAACAATTTCCAAAACTCCAATTTGAGGTGGTGTTGCGATAGATTGGGTATGGATTAATGGCACGGAGATCAGGAACATTAATGTTCCCTGTAAAAGGAAGGTTTGAAAATAACTGTACCACCACCATTTCTTGCCATGCTCCCTTCGCCAGGCAGCATACCTGAAATCTTCAGGTTTCCCAAAATTGCGGATGAGAATGTGCAAGGTCAATCGCAATCCCCAAAGAGTCACCAGAATATTGAGAATCCAACTGCGAACTGGATAATTCTCCTGGCTGATGAAAAAGACAACCCAATTGACCAACACAAAACCAAATCCCCAAATAATATCAACAATGCTGGTGTTTTTTAGTCGTAGGCTTACCAGCCATACTAATGTCATCAACACCCAGATCGTTAAAGCTGCTATTCCATAAGTTGACCAATATCCCATTTATTCCTCCTTATTGGAATCATTTCCCAATAGTTGATCTCGCATCTGATTCATTTTATTCCGAAAATTGGATAAGCGTGAATCAAGCAAGGGTTTATAAACTTCTTTTTGAATACAGGCGATACAAATAGTACCGGGGCCGACGTGAGCACCGATGGCGGGGGTAACATAGGAGATAAGGGGTTCAATGTCCGGCCAAATTTCTTTCAATTCTTCTTTCACCACCATTGCATTTTGATATGCATCGGCATGAATAATTCCGACCATTTCTGCCGGGCCGAGCTCTTTTGCGATTTCCAAAAATCGTTGGTGAGCTTTTTTGCGGGTGCGTTTCATTTCAACCCCGGATGATCCATTATTCATTTTTGTAATTGGTTTTAACTCTAGCAAGTTACCAATCCCATGCATCGCTGCGGAAAGTCGCCCTCCGCGCCGTAAATATTCCAATGTTTCCAACTTGGCAAACGCGTTGGTTAAGGGTTTCTTGGTTAGGATCTCCGCGGCTACTTCGTCAAGGTTTGCACCTTGTTTCGCCAATTTAGCTCCTACAAGTGCTAATAATCCCAACCCCATACTCAACTGACCAGAGTCAATCACATGAACTGGGATTGTCTTGAACGCTTCAGCAGCAATTTTTGCAACGTTATTAATATTGCTCAATGATTCTGAAATATGGATGGAAATAATGCCATCTACGCCTTCATTGGCTAGGGTCTGATACATCTGAATAAAGGCATCCATTCCTGGTGCTGATGTGGTGGGTAGGGGATTCGTGGTAGGCAGTGACTTAAAGAAAAACTCTCTGTCTAAATCAATCCCATCCAGATAACTTTTGCCGTTCATGTTGACATAACAAGGAATTACCCTTATATCAAATTCTTCTACGATTGAAATAGGTAAATCACAAGTGCTATCCGTAACAATTTTTACATTTCCCATACCGACCCCTTCATTTTTTGATTGAGTACCTTCAATTTTACGGGAAAAATTATCCACCTTTCAAACCTTGCACAATGTTTGTACAATATTTTTGATGCTTTAATTATAGACTAGATAGCTTAGAATGTTGATAAAAAGAGTCCAGGAGAATTACTTATTGTATTGATCTACAATCCCTCCGGTGCCAGCTCGTTGAGAAGATTGATCATGGATTTCATTGGGAAGGACTTCGACCACGCTTGGTGTTAAAATCGGAAGGATTAATAATTGTCCAACCGCGTCACCAGGTTCAATTCCTAATGGTTTGGCAGTGACATTGGTGACCTTCACCAGGATTTCACCTTGATAACCAGCGTCAACCACCCCGGCAGCCAACAAATGATTATTTCGTCCTTTAGGTTTGAGTAAACCAACATAGCCCGGATCGATTTCGATAGTAACTCCCGTACTAACAATCGCAAAGGAATGCGGAGGAATGACAGTAGTTTCGTTTGCGTAAATATCCAGGCCAGCGTCGCTGGCGTGCTTACGGGTGGGGAGGGTGGCATTTGGGTGCAGTCGGGCAATTTTTATTGTTTTCATACAACTCCAAAATCATTTTTTGTTCAGACAATTATAACGAATTAATAAAGTGATTTGATGGGCATCCAATTTATCGAAGACCTAATTGTTTCTGCCAGTTCTTGAGTTGGACATGCATATCGGTGGCATCCGTGATGGTTTTTTCATACACCAATTTTTCCGGGTGCATAACGAACGCCAGGGTTTGGTCACCACCAATCCCGCCATGGTGGGCAACTAAATTTTCGAAAGCAGGGATTTGATCGCTCAATGGGTCATATTTACTTTGAATAATAATGTCCCCAGTATTGTTATATTGGAAAAGTTTACGAATTTGTTCAGCAGCTGACTCCTCATAAATGCCTAACGGATTTGTCCCTTCAAAGTTATCTTGCAGCAAATAATAAATTCCTTCCGCGTTGATCACCATTGGGCCGTTGGCAATCGAATCAATGGCAATAAATCCAATCCCGGGATGCAAGACCAGCGCTTCAAGGAGGTTAGGATGAAGGTTTTTTATATCCTCCAATAAAAGCCGTTTGCGAATGTTGATGAAATACAACATCGCTAGACTACCAGATGCACAAAGGACAATATCGGATTCTTTGACCTGTGCTTTCTGAGTAGGAAAATCAAAGTAATAGAACTCACCTTTTTCTTTTTTGTATTGCTCGTATAGTTTACGAGCTGTCATCCCCAGTTTCTGGTGTGGGGCTAAAGCCATTTGCAATAAAGAGTTAACATACCCTTTGGTTTCCTCAGAAGCACCCGTGTCGATAATTGTAAATTGTTCATTTAGTATTTTTCGTATTAGTTGTTCCAATGTGAGGCCATACAAATGATGAAAAGGTGTACCCTGGGAAAGCCCATGATCTGAAATGATCACGATTTCATAAATTCTTGGAGCGTGTTCAATGGCATCCTTGATACGTTGAATTTGTTTATCTATATCTCTAAGGGTTGTCATAGCCCCAGGGCTGTCTAGTCCTGTGTGATGGGCAACCACATCATACCCAAAATAGGTGGCGTAAATCGTCTGACTGCTTCGGAACATGTCTTCTATTAATAAGTGGGTGGTGAGTTCCCGTATCAGGACGGCTGCAGTTGCTCTTTCCAGGGCGAATAAAAAAGTGCGACGAATGCGTGGTGTTCTTCGTTTGATTAATTGAAACGTGGATTGGTACAGCTCTCTAAAAAATTCCAATACGATCAGCAGAAAGGTGTGTATAAAATTATAAGGATTCAGGAAGAAGTTATAAAAATTGCCACTCCTTTTTGGGAGTTTTCGGAATTGTGAGAGTTTGCTCATCGTTAATACCGCTCTATCCGCATTTCCGGAAAACATGTTCCCCAAACTGCTGCCATTGGTTTGCAACAAGCCTTCTTTTTGCTGGAAACGTTGTTCGATCATGGCAGTATCGCTCAGGTGGTTGGATACAACCAGCTTATCACGATCTTTTTCATACCAGCGAAACGCGGGAATATTGGCGTTCTCTCCATATAATATGCCCATCTGGCTGGAAGAGGTTTGAGAAGGTAATCCACAATGCCATTGTTCGATTTTATAGTTCTTAATCAGAAAATCTTTCAAAGTGGGCATATACCCTACCTCAATCGCTTTTTTGAGGACGTTGTAAGAAAGACCGTCAATTTCAATAATGATTAATCCATTTGGTTGGGCACTTTCTGGTGGTAAATCTTTGGGTTTAATTCTGGGAATAACAGACCTGTAATAAGAATCATTCTCGTCAAGAGATAAAAGATTGGTAGCTAGCAGGTTGATGAAGGACATCCCGAAAACGACGATCAGGACAGTATGTGCATTGGCAAAATTAAATCCGGGTAGAATGTAGGCAACTAATAACACCACTACGATATTCAGAAAAAATGAAAATAACCCTAACGTGAAAACCGTGATGGTCATGGTGAATTGTAAAATGATTGGTCGGAGAATCGCGTTGGATAACCCAATCAAGGTTACCGCCAAAAATGCGTCCAGTTCACTGGATATGAAAAGGCCAGGCAACCAACGCCCCATGAGATATAAGGTTATCGTCTCAATAATCCAGATAATGATGACGTGTCGGATACGCCGGAACGTTGGATAAGGGAACCTTCCTAAAATCATATTTTAATTGTACTAAGATTTGCAAGCATTTATTTCGTGAGATAAATAGGTCGGCCATTTACTTGACAAGTTAATTCCATTTTCCTAGAATTCATTAGTCTTTTAACCCCATTTTTTAAAGAATTGATTCTATTAGTAGAGGAGTTGTACATGGCTGTGCAAAGTGTAACTCAGGAAGGTGAAAAACCTCAGAAGAAACAACGCCGTTGGCGGACTTTATTTGCGTTATCGTTTGGGTACTTCATCGATCAAGGAGAAGGGCAGGCCATGTCGGTTCTGTTTCCAACCCTACAATCCCTATGGGGGTTAAGTTATACTAATCTGGGAACCATTGGAACGATCAGAAATATCCTGCAATCAATCAGTGCTCCGTTTTGGGGGTATGCAGCGGACCGATTTTCCCGTAAAAAGGTGATCTTGATCGGGACTGGGATCTGGGGAATCTGGACGATCCTGTGTGGATTAACCCAGGATTTTGGGCAATTGTTGATTATCCGGGCGATCTCGGGAATTGGATTAGGTTGTCTTATGCCAGCGACATTCTCGATCATGTCTGATACATTCTCCCCGGAGAAACGAGGTCGCGCGTTGGGAGTGCTCGAAGCGATTGGGGTGTTAGGGATTGTGGTCGGAACTTTGGGGCTGGGAATGCTTGCCTCTCCAACCCTATGGCGGTGGGGTTTCATATCCCTGGGCTTTTTCAGTGTCATTTCCGGGTTGGTGATATGGTATTTGGTGGATGAGCCAATCCGCGGCGCTTCCGAACCGGAATTAATGGGCAAAATAACAGAAGCCGACGCAGCCAAGTACAAAGCGAAATTAAGTGATATCCCAAAAGTTTTGAAAATCCCGACCATTTGGGTGGCTATCGCGCAAGGTTTAGCTGGGACAATGCCCTGGGTGGTCATGGGGCTGTACATCATTACCTGGTTTGTGAATGTGCGTGGATTAACTGAGTCGTTAGCCTCGGTTGCATTTGCAGGGATCGTTGTAGGCACTGCGTTGTCTAATATCATTGGGGGGTTCATTGGTGACTGGGCGGAAGCGAAAAATCCAAAATATGGCAGGACGATGATTGGTCAATTCTCGATTATTGTCGGTATTCCACTGACTTATATTCTTTTTACCCAAACCGATAACTGGTCTTTCGGACAGTTGGTAGCGCTTTGTGCTGTTACTGCTTTGTTTATCAGTTGGCCAGGAAAAGGCGCAAAGGAGCCGATGATGCAAGGCGCGATTCCTCCTGAATTACGTGGAACGGCTTTCGCGATGGTTACCTTCATCGAAAGTGGTTTTGCCGCAATCGCCGCTTACATCGCTGGTATCCTTGCCGATAGTATTGGTTTCACCGAAGCCATGCTTTGGACGATCCCATTCCCCTGGATCATCTGCGCAGCCCTGTTCTCACTCTTTTATTGGTCATATCCAAGAGATTCCAAGATATTGAGAGAGCAGATGAAGGCCCGTGCCCTTGAATTAAAGGATTAACTTTCATTGGTAAAAGTATGAGAAGGTTCTCACAACGAACCTTCTTTTAATTTAAAGCCGGAAAACGGTCAACCCAACTTCGACTGTAGTTCGCTTACCGGAAAATGATTGTCGAAATGCCCGCTGAACACCGTCATATCATGTAGACAAATGAAATAGGAAGACCAGTTGTCGGCTGCGCGTTGTGCTTTTTCGATAACAGCATTTCTTTCCTCCTGTTTTTGATGAACCAGGAAGACTATTTTTTTTCGAAATAGAAGGTATAGAACAATTACAATAATTGGCAAAAACCCGGTATCCAGATTGAGAGATGTGTTGGTTAAAATGAAAACCAGAATGACAACTACCACGAAGACCAGAAAGAGATAATCTGGTGAGGTGATCAACCAAAAAGGCAAGCGATCCAAAGAAGGTGGTTGAATTTGTGTTAATAGAGTTTTGGCTTGGTGGCTTGTTTGTAATGTAGAAAGAATTGTCTGATCTTTTTCAATCAACCCAAAATATAACTCCTCCAATAACAATACCTGATCAGATTGGTTGCAGATGGGACAATTTACATGGTGGTGTTTGTTGTGTTCCATTTCCACCTAATTTCCTTTTTGAAAACAACGAATTGCCAAAACCAGCCCTAGAAAAAAATCTGCCCCGGAAGAGTTTCCCCATCTGGCTACCTCGAAGATCAGTCTCTGATAATCAATCTCCTGATTCATTAAGGAATCTGCCATTTTAATAAGGCGGTTATCAGCTTCTCCCTGAGCGGCACAATAAAATAGAGTATGGCTGACTGTTGTAGTCTTCTTTTCAAACAATTCCGAAATTTGTAAAACGAATGAGGGTAACCAATCATTGTTGGAAAACCAGCGTTTTTGCATCAGGAATAATCCTGAAAGAAAATCATCACCTGAAGGGGTTAACCCGCGTCCTGATCCGATCAGTTGGGTTGCCAGGTAGAGAAATTGTGAATGATCATGATTTCGAATGGCAATTTCCAACGGATGGATTGTTTCCCAAATGTTATCCAACCAGGTGTCATCAAACGTTATCAGTTCCTGGTTTTCAATATAAGGAACCAGCAACGGTGAAAAACCTGCGCCACTTTTGAGTACTGTTAATTGTTGAGCTGCCTTCAATATTCTTGTGGTTTGTTCTTCCTGTGTTATATTCCACTCCGGTCTTGTTGGAGATTTCCACACAGACTTGATGTTAAGCAGGGTTGAGCCTGATTTGTGGTTGAGAAGAAAAGATTGATTGTGCGGAGTAACTTTCAGGGTATTTCCCTTTTGCCAGGATGGGGGAAATGGTTTGTTGAAGATGACATTTACAGGGCCAAGGTGGTAATCAGTGGTGAAGAAGAGAATTTTATTTTGAAAGGTTTTTAAAAAGATCCCACTGGAGGTAATCCCGCTGATTTGCAATTCCTCCGCGTTTGATAACCAATCGAAAGCATAACTTCCTAAAGTGATTTGATAAGGCGTCGGATTTTCTAGAGTCATCATAAACAAAGTAGATTAAACCATACTTTTCCCGAATGGTAGATGATTGTTTGACCTTCAATTCAGTGCTACCGATGAGGAGCAATTTCATCCGTCAAACTCATCATCACTGGTAGAAGAACTTTTAGGATTATTAAGTGTTAAGAACAATGATGACTGATTCGGGACAAAAATCACATTGATTTATAGTATTTGTTTCTTGACTTTCGACTAAAATCAGCGATAATAAAAATAGATCGGCTTAATGTCTGACAACTTTATTGGTTCTTATTGTGTGAAATTGAGGAGGTGCACCAACTATCAATTCTGATAATGGTCTGTTTCGATACGGTTCTTTTATCGTATCGTTTTTTTTGTGCTGATACAGAGAATTTTATTAAATTTATAGAAAAAGGAGATATACATGAAATTTATTGATTTGACTATTCCACTTGGGGTTGGTACACCACCGTGGCCAACTTATGAACCTTTACAGGTTAAATACTTCAAGCGATTAGCCCCTAATGGTGCAAATGGACAATTATTAACCCATTCAAACCACCTGGGAACTCACCTGGATGGTGAAATTCACTTCTACACCCCAGGGAAAGACATAGCCAGTCTTGATATGGACTTCCTGGTGCACGAAGCAGCTGTTGTTGACTTGAGTGATGTAGTAGCTGACTATGATGTTTACACCAGCAAAATGATTGAAGAGCGCGTTGAAGTTAAAGAAGGTGATATTCTGATCATCCATACTGGTTATCACCATTTTGGATGGGATCAACCGACAGCTGATGAAATTCGTTATATGGTCATGCATCCCGGCCCTGGTGCAGAATTTCTTGAATGGGCAAAAGCCAAGAAAATCCGCTGGATCGGTGTAGATTGTGGTAGTGCTGATCATCCAATGAACACCATCATCCGCAACTGGATGCCACGCCAAACCGCACAGGCTAAACGGGTCTTCAAGAAGAAATTAGGCGTAGAGATGGAAGAGTTCTATGATGATGATAAGTACCAACAGATGCACATCAAAATGTTCCCACACGGGATCATTCATGCTGAATGTATTGGTGGAGATCTTGATTTGATCCTAAATCGCCGTATCCAGATCGGCTTCTTCCCCTGGCGTTTTGTGGATGGGGAAGCATCCATCGGTCGTTGTGTTGCCATCGTTGATGACGCGGAATATGACGAATTAATGGCAAAGAAAGCCAAAATGGCGAAAACCAAATATGGTGACGCTGTTAACCCAGAACACATAAAAAGTTTAGATAAAATTAGCGCGGACAATCTGAGCTAATTTTTAATAAAAATAACATTATTTAAATAAAAGGAGTAGTACTGTGAAATTTGAATTACCAACCAAAGCATCTCAAGAAGTTTTAAGTATTGATGCTCGAGAAATCGAAGCTATGTTACAGGGTCCAAAAATGGACGTTCCGCCATTTCCAGAATGTCAACTTCAGTTAAAAGATGGTCGAATCCTGTATATTCGCGAAGCCAAATTAGAAGAAGTTCCCGCCATGTTAGGCTACATGGAAAAATTGATGAAAGTCGAACACGACTTCTATGATATCGTCGGTTCCCGTGTTTACTCAGAAATCCTGGGTTGGAAACGCAAAAGATTAAAGGACGTCTACACCCTGGTCGGTTTAGTCGATGGTGTATGGGCAGGTTTTGCCAATGGTCGTTTAGTCAATGAAGATATCAACATCAGCCTTCACACAATGGCTCTTATCCGCGGTGGTCGCATCGGTGCAGCAATGTACTATGCAAAAGCCTTCTACGGAATGGAAATCATTGGCAGCAAAGAATGGTGGGCAACCTATGAATCATACAATGGTTGGCTGCGCTGGGGTCTTGGAATGGCACAACCCAGCTACCCATGGCCGGATGTACAGCACGAACTTGGTGGCGCAAAAGTTTATTACCTCACCAAGAAATACTGGGATTCAACAGTCAAAGAATATGTCCGCCAGATGGTTGGCGCTGACCTCGACTTCAATGTAACCGATGAAGTACGCAAAGCAAACGAAAAATTCGTCGTTCCAGAAGAAGTTTTAGTCTAAATTTCTTTCACGAAGAAAATAAAAACAGGGAGCCGATTGGCTCCCTGTTTTTTGTAAAGCATGATTTAGTAAATGTCGTGAATGGTGTTGTAAACGTTGAACTTTCCTGTTGGGGTGACCAGATCTGGAATTCTGGCGATTTCTTCCAGAGTTTTATCATCATAGACGACAATTTCACCCGTTTCTCCTGGAATGTCAGCATTACCCCAGATGCTGACCCAAATTTCTGTACCTTGCATATTGTATTCAAAGTGGGTTGCCCGACCATAAGTGGCCGCTTCCCAGCATTTGTAGACTTCAGATGGGTTTTCTTTCGCGATGACACAAATAGTACGCGAGGTTACAGGATCAGGATGAAGAGTCATATCTACCCAAATCCAATCACTGTTCGGATGGGTTTTGATAAATAAACTTCCGGAACCTGGCAATTCAATAGTACGAACAACTTTCCAAGCGTATTCCGGGTGACCTTCAGGATCAGTCCCAATCACCGAGATCGCTCCTTCCCCAAGGTGGGAGGCACTCCAGACCGGCCCGAATTCAGGATCGATCCAGTTGGCACCACGTCCGGGGTGTGGAATTGCAGGAACTTCCACGATTGCTTCCAGATTTCCTTCCAGTGCATCAATGACTGCAACTCGATTCATATTATTGGCAGCCACCAGGAAGTAGCGTTTGGTGGAGTCCCAACCTCCATCGTGCAGGAAGCGTTCGGCTTCAATCATTTTGATGGTTGGGTTAATAGGATCTGTGTAATTAACCAGCCAAACCTGGCCAGTCTCTTTCACATTGACAATCCATTCTGGTTTAAAGTGCGACGCGACGATTGCAGCAACACGTGGTTCCGGATGATATTCTTCCGTGTCGTAAGTATAGCTGCGGGTGCTGACGATCTTGAATGGTTCCAGGGTTTCACCGTCCAGAATTACAAAATGAGGAGGCCAATAACAGCCAACGATGGCAAGTTTATCGGTGAAATCACCCAATTCACCTGAATACTTGCTGGTTTCGACGGAACGGGCATCATAACAGAGTTGAGCTTCGGCTACTTTCGTAGGAGTTTCCATCCAAAGATCTACTAAAGCTAATTTACCATCGCGACCAATGGTATACAAATAACGTCCTGTTGCGGAGTTTCTGGTGATATGGACAGCGTATCCCGTATCAACATTGGTAACAACTTCATATGTATCCGCATCGATTACCGCAATCTGTCCGGCGTCACGCAAAGTCACCGCCATGAAGTTTTCCCAGTTCCGTTCTGTTTGAGGTTCGGTTGGTCGATCTTCAGGAGGTACTAACAACTTCCAGGAGGCCAACATTTGATCTAATGACATTTCCGGAGGTTGAGGTGGTTCAACTTGCAGATACTCTGCCATGATTTCGGTTTCTTCCTTGGTCAAGAAGCCCTGGTTTCCCCAATCTGGCATCCCTCGTGGAGTGCCATTGAAGATGATAGCTGACAAAGCCAGGGTTCCTTTTGGTTGCATGAGATCAGGGGTTAAAGCAGGTCCGGTGGCACCATTTCGTAAAGTGCCATGACAACCGGCACAGCGCTCAAAATAAACCTGTGTAGCCCAGGCCATATCGTCTTCGGATAAACCCATCTCGACGTCGGTTTCCGAACTTTCTGACTCTTCGGATTCTTCCACGACAATTGGTTGGCTGAGATCCAGACCAGGCAATTGAGCCATGAAATTGATCATGGCTTCTAATTCTTCATCGTTAATCTGACCATCTTCATAGGAAGGCATCAACCCTGAGGCACAGGTTCCCCCCGGGCAATTAGCAGAAATATGAGCATTTGGGTTTAGTAACGCTTCTTGCAAATACTCAAAAACCGTTTTGGCACTTCCGGAATAATCAGAACTGGATAGTTGCTCTTGAGCTTGTAACCCGATTTCTGATAAGTCAGGTCCTATGGTACCCACTGCATTTTCAATCCCTGGGATCACATGGCAGGCTCCACAGCCACCTTTTACAAAAGCCTGAGCAGCCATGGCAACCTCATCCTGTTCATCCAAAGAATCTTCGGGTTCCTCAGGTTGGGAGACGACAGGCTTTTCAGGTGGTGTTGTAGATGTTGGGGCAGCAGGTTGACATGCTGCCAGTAGCAATACAAACACGAACAAAAGCAAAAATTTTGGGGCATTCCTCATAAATCTCTCCTTAAAAATTGTGATTGGATTGTAAAAAACGGATTTTGACCAATAAATTAACTTGATAATATTTATATTATATATCGTATTAGAAAAAGTACATTAACAAATGTTAAGAAGACTTCATTTCAGATAACTGTCAAAAAACTCGACGGTGCGAATCATGGCCAGGCTAAAATAATTGGATAAGTTGTGGTTATCCCCATCATACAGGTAGAACTCCACTTCCCCTCCAACAGCCAGTATCTCATCACGTAGTAATTCGGAAAAAATAACCGGCACGCTTTCGTCGGCTGTACCGTGATGCAGCTGAATTGGGCCGGATAAATCACTTACATAACTATTTGAGGAAATGGAAGACCAGAAGTCCGGATTCTCTTCCGAGGTACCATGTTCTGTGATCCATTCCTGCTGCCAGCGGCGTGCGAAAGTAGGTGGTGTTGGGGCTGGACCAGGGGTATTGCGACGCCATCTGGACATCATATCCGGGTAAGAAGCCACCACGCCAGCCCAGATCACACCGGCCTTGATATCCTCATCAATTACCATCGCTCGTAAGGTCAGATAACCACCCATTGAATGGCCCCACATGCCGATTTTATCCGGGTTGGCTAGAGGAAATTGCTGCAGGGATGATACAGCATTCAAAACATCGGCGGCATATCCGGTGTCCCCGTATGCTCCGAGAGCAGACCCTTCCGAACGATCATGGCCGCGATAATCAATACGAAAG
>CAYSFA010000064.1:0-15713 GCA_964430025.1 uncultured Anaerolineaceae bacterium
ATGGGTTACACCTACATCACGATGGAGGCGTACTTTCCATGGGGTATCTGGCAGAATTTAATCACAAACGGTGGTTATTTCCTGGGGATACTCGTACTTTTGATTTCTCCCAATTACCAGCGTTTGGTGACCTGGATGGAGTGGTTGCCCATCTTTGGCTTGGAAAAGGAGAAGCCCTGGTTGAAAGACCCCCAAAATTACAGGAATTTTGTGATTTCTTCTCTCAATTTAAGACAAACCACCTGATCATTACCCACCTCTATGAGTATGGGAGAGACTTAAGCGAACGATGGGATCTTCATCATTTTAAAATGGTTAAATCCAACCTTCAAAGGTTATCACCTGAAATGAAAATTATTGCAGGGCTGATGGGAGAACAATTTGAATTGTAAACAAGTTATAAATTGTCATTTCAAAGATTTTAATATACACTGAAATCGAATTTTATTTTCAACGTAGAAACTCTATGTTCGAAGGATATAAAAGGATATGTTAAGTATTTGACATTACCTGCTTCTTCAAACCGGATAATGAAAACTATTATAGGATGATATATTGTCTGAGGAAACGGTTTTTTATTTGAGTTTTGATGGATCACCGAACCCACCGGCCACTGATCGGTTGCTCAATGCTTTGGATTCTCATCAAATAAAAGCTACCTTCTTCATGGAAGGACGTCGCTTAGAACAGGAAGCAGATTGTGCCCGAAGAGTTCAGATTGCCGGGCATGATATTGGTAACCACTCATACAACCATCCTGAGTTTGATAAGATTTCAATTGAAGAATGTATTATTGAAGTTGAGTTGACCCAGGCGATCATCCACAAAGAACTAGGTTTTTATCCAAAACTTTTACGACCACCTTCAGGTTTTCTCACAAAAATGGTCGAATCAACTTTTCTAAACAAAGGATTTGATATTGTCTTATGGAGTTATAGTGTACGAGATTGGGAAGGACCTGATGCAAAATCAGTTGCTGAGCGGATTCTTTCACAAGCATTCTCTGGGACAATTGTCGCGTTACACGATCGCACTGAATGGTTAATTGAAATTCTGGATCTTGTTATACCTTCATTGAGATCGCAAGGATATATTTTTAAGAAAATCACTGAGTCTGAAAAAAAAGGGTTAATTAAGTCTGGATAATTTGTTAAGTGTGAATTTATTAATTTATTCAATTGGTTTGACAATTGACTTTACAATTTATTTATGCTTTAATTCTTAAGTATCACTAAATTATTTTCCCAATCTCAACCTTCTAAATTTTCACATTCTAAGTACCTGTTTTCATTTATTTTCCAAATTTCTACATAGACGACTAATTCAAATTCAACCGCGAGGATCTAACCAATGAGTTATTTATCCTTCAACAATATCCGTAAGACTTTCCCTGGTGTGGTTGCTTTAGATGACGTGAGCCTGGAAATCCAGCAAGGTCAAATCCATGCTCTATTAGGGGAGAATGGAGCAGGGAAAACCACTTTAATGAATATTCTTTATGGTCTCTACCATCAGGATAGTGGGGATATTTACCTAAAAGGGGAGAAATACGAACAAAATACCCCGAGAAACGCAATCAGGCATGGTATTGGAATGATTCACCAACATTTCATGCTCATTCCCAATTTCACTGTATTGGAAAATATAATTCTGGGACAAAAATCCCCCAAACCTCCTAGTTTAGAAAAAGAATATTTTCGTCAGGAAATTCTCAAAGTAGCTGAAAAATTTGGCATAACTGTGGACCTTGATTTGTTAGTTGAAGAGATTAGCGTTGGGATGCAACAAAAAATTGAAATTCTTAAAGCTTTATACAAAGGCGCTGAACTCCTCATTCTTGATGAACCGACATCGGTGTTAACCCCGCAGGAGACACAGGATTTATTTAGGATGCTGGTGGATCTTAACAAGAAAGGAACTACGATCATTTTTATCTCTCATAAATTGAAAGAGGTGATGCAAATCAGCAATCGTATTTCTGTTCTTCGGGATGGACGGCTGATAGAAACTGTAAACAAAGAAGATACCACCCCGAATGAATTATCACGATTAATGGTAGGTCGTGAGATCTTCGCCCAATACGATAAGTCACATTATGAGTGTGGAGAAGAAGTTCTCGTTGTAGAAAATATTTCATTAATAGATAAACACAACCATCATCGAAATTTGCTCAATAATATCAATTTGAGTGTATGCAAGGGGGAAATTGTTGGAATCGCGGGGGTGGACGAAAATGGTCAAAAGGAATTGGCGGAAATAATAACAGGGCTGAGAAAACCAACTACCGGGAAAATTAGATTATTAGACAAGGATGTAACAAATTTCTCGACGAGACAATTGATAGAAATGGGAATGTCCTATATTCCAGCTGACAGGCGAAATCAAGGGTTGGTGATGGATTTTTCGATCGCCGACAATTCAATTTTGGAAACCCATTATAAAAAGCCATTTACTAAAGGAATTTCTTTACAAAGAAACGTGATAGTAAATTTTGCGAAACAATTAGTAAAGGAATATGATGTCAGAACCCCTTCCGTGAGTGTCCCCGTGAAAAATCTCAGTGGGGGAAATCAACAAAAAGTTATTGTGGGTCGTGAATTCTTAAAAAATACAAAATTTCTACTAGTGATGCAGCCAACCTGGGGGTTGGATATCGGCGCGATTGAGTATGTCCACAAGAAATTGTTAGAGGCTCGGGAAAATGGCGTCACGATTTTGTTAATTTCCACTGATTTGGAAGAAATACGAAAATTATCTGACCGAATTTTGGTCATTTACGAAGGTGAAATTGTTGGGAATGCTGATGCTTCAACGGATGTAGAAGAAATCGGTCTATTGATGGCTGGATCGCATAGGCATTTGGAATAAAGAGGAGGTGGAGCGGAAGAAAACCTAGTTAACCTTAGAATACACACAATTTTTTTACCCAATTTTGAGGAGAATCCATGAAAAAAATTAGTATTGTAATTCTGTTAGTGTTTTTGCTAGGGGTATTGGCTGGTTGTGCTCCAGCAGCAGAAGAACCTGTTTCTGAAGAACCGGCTGCTGAAGAACCATTAAAGGTTGCTATGATCTTTAATACCACCATTAAGGATGGCGGGTATGCCCAGGCCGGGTATGAAGCTTTAATGGCATTAAAAGACAAATACAATCTCGAAGTTAGTTACCAGGAAAGTGTTGGAGATGCAACTGTGAAGGACGTTTTACGCAGTTATGCAGCAGACGATTATGATCTGGTTTACGCGCATGAACTTTACTTCACCGATGCTGTGAACGAAGTTGCCCCTGAATTTCCTGATGTAAAATTTGGCGTCACTGGATATGCAGCAAATCACCCGAATGTAGTTGCTTTGGATGCCACCAACTGGGAAGGAGTTTACCTCGCGGGTGTTGTTGCTGGAATGATGACTGAGACCAATAAAATTGCAATGGTGACTGTATCGCAATCACCTGTCGCGATGACTATGGTCAATGCGATGTATATGGGAGCTACCAAATACAACCCTGATATTGAAATTTTACATCTTTTCACTGGTAGTTTTGATGATGTAGTCAAAGCAAAAGAAATGGCAACAGCTGCGATTAAAGACGGTGCAGATATTGTTTATGCTAATTGTGGTCTAGGGACGGCTGGTGCAATTGAAGCTGCAAAAGAAAATAGCACCTTTGCAATTGGATCTTCAGTTGATCGCAATTCCTTAGCACCTGAATTGGTGTTAACAAGCAATATTCTGGATAGTGGTCGTTATATAACCATTGCTGTTGAAGGCATAATCAATGGAGATTTAGAATGGGGGAAGGTTTATGTTTTAGGGGTAGAAGAAGGTGTTGAGTATTTGGCTCCCTTCAACAACGCAGTTCCCCAGGATTTGAAAGATGAAGTTGAAAAGGCTACCCAAGAGTTAATTGACGGGAAGGTAGAGACTCCAATTTCTGATAAATACGCGTGGGATTAATTTTTAGTTACCCCCAGCACACGCTGGGGGAATCTCTTTTTTTGACTATATCAGGAATAAAACATGAGTGAATTAACCAACACAGTCAATAATTCAAAATCCTTAAAAGAACGTTTTATCCTGTTTGCCAGGAATAACATGGGGTTGGTTTCAACATTGATTTCAATTGGTGCAATTGGACTTGCATTGATTATAGGTGGAATTCTGATTTCCTTTGCCGGGATTAATCCCTGGGATGCTATTCCTTATCTTGTGAAAGGTTCATTTGGTAATCGATATGGGTTTGGTGAAACCCTAACCCGCTTTGTCCCCCTTTTATTCTGTAGTTTGAGTTTTGCGATTGCCCATAAATCCGGGTTTTTTAATGTTGGAGCAGAAGGTCAATTGCTCATGGGAGCAGTTGGAGCAGTTTTAGTTGGAGCATACATTGATGGGTTGAATCCCATCTTACATGTTTTTCTTTGTATCCTTGCAGGAATTATCTTCGGCGCAGTCTGGGCTGGAATCGCAGGTTTCTTAAAAATTTATCTGGGATCAGATGAATTAATTAACACGATGATGTTAAATTATGTTGCTATTTTACTGGTGGATTTCTTGATTCATGGTCCTATCAAACCACCAGATAGTTACTTATATGTTTCTGAAACCATTTTACCCAGTGCAAAATTGCCAATTATCTTGTCCCGTACTCCACTTCACTTTGGGTTCATTATTTCATTGTTGGTAACTGCAGGCGTATTTTACCTGGTTTATAGGACACCGATAGGGTACCAAATGCGAACTGTTGGGGCAAATAAAAGAGCAGCTTCCTATGCAGGAATCAACATCATCTGGGCGACAGTTATTGCTTTACTCACCACTGGAGGATTGGCCGGGATGGGGGGAGCAATGGAGTTAATGGGTACCCAATTTAAAATCGTGAATGGGTTCTCGGCTGGTTATGGTTATGATGGTATCGGTGTTGCTGTCATGGGGCGTTATAATCCGATTGGCATTTTCCTGGCTACTTTGTTATTTGCCGTGATCCGGGTGGGAATGGGTGCAATGCAACGCGGGGCAGGAGTTCCCTTTCCTTTGTTAAATGTTATTCAAGGGTTGATCATCGTATTTGTAATTGCCAGCGGTTATCTTACCAATCGATTATCTGAGACAGTAATAGGAGGAAGGGCATAATGGATGCAGCCTGGATAACAACTCTTGTCACATGGCTAACCATGTCTATCCGTATGTCAATCCCCCTCTTATTTCCAAGTCTTGGAGGGTTAATTGCCCAAAAAGCGGGTGTGTACAATTTCGGTTTGGAAGGCATGATGCTTTGTGGCGCCTACTTTGGATATTATGGGTCCTTAAAAACTGGAAATCCATGGATAGGGTTATTAATGGGAGTAGTCGCTGGTGCGATTCTTGGTCTACTTTTGGCATTTACCTCTATCACTCTGCGGGTAAGTCAGCTGGTTACTGGTTTGGGGATAGGTTTTTTTAGCCTTGGGATTACTGGATATTTATTTCGTTTGGTGGATCTCACTACTGAGAATTCCGCTGCAACGCTTTATAGTAGCGTAGATTTTGGTCCTCTTCGCTCTATTCCAGTGATTGGTGACATTTTTCTTTCTCATAGCTGGATTGTTTATTTTGGTTTTATTATTGTCGCAGTCATCGCCTGGTATTATTACAAAACTACGGCTGGATTAAATTATCGGGCGGTTGGAGAAAACCCTCAGGTTGCCGAAACAGCAGGTGTTAATGTAATCCTCAATCGATATCTAGCTGTGGTTGTGAGTGGGATATTAGCCTCCATGGGAGGAGCATTCATTACCCTTACCCAAACAGCTTATTTTACAGAAAACATTACTGCCGGAAGAGGTTGGATTGCCATATCAGCAATCGTTTTAGGTAAATTTAATCCTTGGGGGGTGATGTTGGCTTGTCTTCTATTTGGAGCAGCTGACGCTGCACAAATGCAGATCCAGGTTATGAATCTGGGGATACCCTATCAATTTTTGTTAATGATTCCCTATATTTTAGCTATGGCGGCCATGGTTGGTTTTGTCGGGAAAGTTCGTGCGCCAGCCGCGATGGGAAAACCTTATATCAAACATTAATCAATCAAGATAACAAGAGGAGTTTTTATGTTCAGTATTAACCAACAAGCTGTCAAAATCGTAAAGGAAAAAATCCTTCCATTTGCCGAACAACTTAATTGTAAGGTTTACCACTTGAAGAACGGTGCAACAGTCGTTGATATGGGTGTTAAAGCTCCTGGAGGGTTCCAAGCTGGAAAATTATTGGTCGAAGCAACGATTGGAGGTATGGGACACATCGATTTCGGGCAGTTCAATCTCGGTGATTTACATTTTCCCTCTATCGATGTGTACATTGATAGACCTGTAGAAGCTACTTTGTCTTCCCAATTCTCCGGATGGAAGATGCCTGGTAAAGATATTCCTGGGTATATCAATCCGATTGGTTCCGGACCTGCTAGAGCGATTGCACGAAATGATATTTTTTCTCAATCCTGGCATTACCAGGATATTCACCATGAAACCGTATTTGCAGCCCAAACACAGGAAATTCCTGATGAAAGTATTTCCGAAATGGTGGCTGAAGCCTGCAAAATTCAACCTGAGAACGTGTATATTCTCGCAACGAAGACAGCCAGCCTGACAGGGTCAATCCAAGTTTGTTCCAGAACTGTGGAGGCATCAGTCTGGCGATTGTATCGAAAGGGGTTTGATATCGCTAAGATCAGTAGTGGAATGGGATCATGTCCGATCGCTCCCCCCATCAAAGATGAACTCCTTGCGATGGATCGGGTGAACACTGCCTTATTGTATGGAGTGACTGTTCGATATGTTGTGGATTGTGAAGATAGTGAAATTGAAGCAGTTGTCAATGAAGCTCCATTCAGTGCTTCCAGAAGATATGGAGAGCGTTTCATTGATATTTTTGAAGAAGGACATCGTGATTTTTATGTAGTTGATAAAGATATCCATACAGTGGCACGCTATGAGTTCTACAACTACAACACTGGAAGTATGTTCTCTGGAGGAACTCTTCGGGAGGATTTGATCAAGGAATCTTTCTTTAGGAAATAATTGAATGGATGGATGATGAAGCAATCTGTAGATTTAATCATTGATGATGCAAAATTAGTAAACAAAGAAGAGAAAAGAAGTTTTGAAAAAAACCAAAGCCTTGTAATTCATGAAGGAAAGATACTAAAGATTGGTGATCGAGAAAGTATTCATCAGGAATTCTTACCAAAGAAATCTCTTTTGGTGAATGGCAAATTAATCCTACCTGGTTTGATCAACACCCATTGTCATCTATTTCAGACTTTTATGCGTGGTCTGGGGAAAGATTTAACCTTCATCCAATGGATGAATAATTCTGTACGCCTGATGATGCCAAACATGGATGAAGAAGCTATCTATCTGGCTGCCATGGTTGGATGCCTTGAATCAGTACGCTCTGGAATGACAACGATTTTGGATTTTATGTATGCACATGTGAAGCCAAGGTTTGCAGATAATGTATTACAGGCATTCGTCGATTGTGGCGTAAGAGGAATTCTAGCCAGAGGAATGACTGATGTTGAAAGACTGCCAGGCAGCACGGTGAAGCCAGCTTCTTATGCCACAGCCGCCCAAAGTTTCGCGGAAGTTGACCGCTCCAAAGCAATGTATGCTGAGAATTCAACTATCACTTTCATGCTAGCTCCAAGCGTGGTTTGGGGCATGACTTTTGAAGGTCTCAAAGAGATCTCTCAATATGCAAAACAAAATAAGATGATGGTAACGATGCACATTCTTGAGACCGTTGATGATGATCAACATAGTCTCGAGAAATATGGAAAAACAACGATGCGCGTCCTGGAAGATGCCGGAATTCTAGACACTGACTTTCTGGGGGTGCATGCTATCAGGGTATCCAAGGATGATCTATCACTCTTTAAACAATATAATGTAAAAATTTCATACAATCCGTTGGCAAATATGATTCTGGGTTCGGGAATTGCTCCGATTGTGGATTTGTCTAAGGCTGGGATCAAAATAAGTTTGGGAACGGATGGCGCCGCGAGCAATGACTCTCAAAATTTAATAGAAGTAATGAAAGCCGGTGCATTAATTCAGAAAGCTAATAACCATGATTCCGCAGCATTGTCTGCATGGGAAGTTTTCTCCATGGCGACGGATCAGGGAGCTGCTTGTATTGGTATGGACGATAAAATCGGTGCTATTGAAGTAGGAAAACAAGCTGATTTAATTATTGTTGACTTGCAGAAAGCAAACACGACCCCTTGTTACGATCCGATTGCCAGCTTCGTCTATTCAGGAAACAGCGAGAATATTGACACAGTTATCGTAAATGGAGAGGTTATTTACAATCAGGGTAAATTCTCCAGGATCGACGAAGAGGATATTTTAACCAGGGCTCAGAAGAAAGCCGAAGGACTATATCGCTATTCTTTGGCCAAAAACTAAATAAATTTAATCGTTTCCTTGGATTTCGTCGCTTTGTGATGATTTGACTCGATAGACTGTATCAGCCTTTTTCATGATCCGATCAGGAGCAAACGGGCTGATATCAATTAAGTCACAGTAGCTTTTGGTAATTAATTGTGTGACAACTTCCCCAGCGATCGGTGCATTGACAATTGCTGATCGAAAGGAAGCAGCCAGTATTAATCCTTCGATGTCATTTACTAATCCAAATAATGGCATACCATCATCTGTGTAAGTTGTTGGAGCAGTCCAGCTACGAATAATTCTTGCAGATTGTAAGATGGGAAAATATCGGGTTGCCATATAAGCCATGGCGTATGGTGCAGCATGGCTAATTTTTGAATCCAGCACCTCCCCAGGGCGATCTGCCTGGGCGATCAGGAAATTTCCTTCGGGGGTTTGGGTAAGGGCAAGAACAGTTAATTCGGCGTCTTCGGGTCCATTTACCTGCGTTTCAATATGGTCAGCGGAGGTTACGATATTGCGAATCTTTAATGTTTCAAACCTTTCGGTTACCATGGCAGAAGCCCGAAAAGTATGAATTTTCCAATCCTTATGCAATTGTTGCCCTAATCTACGCGTCCAGGCTGCAGTTGCCAGAATGATAGTATTACCCATTAAAGTGTTGTGGTTTGTTTTTACCCCGATAACCTTTCCACTATGGAATAAAAATTCTTGCACCTCGTTGTAAGAGAAAATTTCAAGACCTTTTTGAATGGCGATTCGTAAAAAAGCCCACATCAAAAGGAAAGGATTTACCTGACCCTGATAAGATGCATAGGTAGCACCATACAGATTCGTAATATCTACTACAGGTTCAATTTCAGGGATTCGTTCCGGTGGAACATATTCGTAGGGGATCCCTGCTTTTGGAAGAATCGAAGCACGTTCTTTAGAACCTTCAAATTGCGTTTCTGAGGATAATAGCCGTAAAGAGGCGATCCTTCTGAATTCCACTGACATCCCTAATTCTTCTTCTAATGTGTCAAATCTTTTGTACCCTGCCAGCACCATCGGAATGCTGTGGTTAACTTCAACATCGTTGGATTGCACCATGCCAAAATTTGCTCCTGATGCTCCTGCTCCAATATGTTTTTGTTCAACCAAAGCCACTCGCAATCCAGCTTCTGTGAGGTGGTAAGCAATTGAACAACCCACCACACCAGCACCGACGACTATTGCATCATACGTTTTGTTGAGCTTCATGAGCTACCTCGATTCTTCGATGTTTTGTTTTTGGATTCGGTTCATTCTGATAAATCAGTTTCATTTTGATTGGTTCATTGAAAATCACTACTTCTTTTTATTCTTGCGCCAGTGTTTTAAGAAACGACGACAATCCGGGTCACGGTTGGTCAGGCTATCCATGGCTCGGACGGTCGAGATCAGTCCTGGGATTGCTGGATTGATAAATGCGGCATCAAGCCCCCAGGGTAGTGCTCCCAGAAGGAATGCCAAATCAATGTGTTCTCTATCCGGCATATTACTGCTGGCATTACCGGTGCCAACTTGGGTTGTAATCCCTTCTTTGCTCAATTCAGTGATAGTCTCCAGGGTGACTTTATATGCCTCCGGTTGAAGGAGAGCGACGGGCATACAAATCGCGTCAATCACAATATCTTCTTTAGCTATTCCAGATTCCAGGCATGCAATAATGATCGTATGAGCTTCAGCCAACCTCTCTTCAGTGGTCATTGGCACACCAGCAGATATACTGCCCATCGGCATTCCGGTAATAACTGCATTGTGCTTCTTCGCGATGGGAAGAATGGTATCAAGGACATTTTTTTCAGATGTTACCGTCCAGATAATTGATTTGTAAGGGTGGATTTCCGTAAGGGTGGCATCTATTGCTTCAGCATTTCTTGTATCTAACCCGATTGGCAAATTAGTTTCATGTAAAATAGCTTTTGCTAATTTTGGAAGTATGGCAACCTCATCAATTTCAGGATGGGTGAGAAGAATGGCAGTCATATCTGTGCCAATTTCTTCACCCCATTTTGCTAGGTTCACAAAATAGCTGATATCACCTCGACTGAGTGGCTCAATGATACTCGGCGGACGATTAATCACATGTAATTGATCGTTGATCAGCATGGTTGGATGCCCTTTGCCGAAAGATAATGTTCCAAGAGGGGAGGTTAATGTTGTCATTCTGTGATCCTATGAATTGAATGCTATTCGAGGAATTTAATTAATCGTACACGATCGCATGTACATCTTTTAACATCTGGATATTTTTTTGTAAACCAGAGGTAGTTATATTCAAAAGAAAACCATCCAATTGATGCGTTTGAATAAGAGTATGAAGGGTTTGTTTACATTCTCTTGGGGAACCTGCCACCTTATATCTCTTGATCATATCAGGGGTTATTAATTTTGCTACTGCTTCAACACCACCATCATGAAGTGCATTCGTTAAGTTAAGGATTTCCGTTTCATTCAGAAATCCACTCAACTGCCTTTCAGGGGTATCCTTCAAAACATACGGAAAAAGACGAGTTGCATCCTCAATCATCTGATCGTTATAAGCGATCCGATCCATATAAATCCGAGCGGGTTTATTTTCAAATTGGTTAATGATCTCTATCGCCGGACCAATATCAGATTTAACCATCAATAAGACACCATCAGCAGCTTTTCCGGCTAACTCTAATATCTGTTTTCCTCTACCTGCAATCCAGATTTGGATGGTATGGGCTTTTTCGAGTTTGGCATTCTGCAAGGAGAATTTTCTGCCTTCATAATTGGTGATTTCTCCTGACCATAGTTTTCGACAAATTTCCATACTCTCACGAACAACTGTCAGTGGGGTTTCGCGTGGGAGTTTAAATGTGTCCAGGACGATTGACCCACCAGCCACTAAAACGAGAATGGCTCGTCCATTGCTTAGTTCATTGAGTGTCGCTGTGGCAACCGCGGTGACTGCTGGATGCCGGGTATATCCATTCGTGACTGGTCCAAGGATGATTCGTGTGCTCAGTTTGGCAGCAGCGCCAAGCGTTACGTATACATCTGGGGTGATCCCTTCATCAGCCAATAGACAATGCGTATAACCAATTTCCTCCGCAGCCTGGATGAGCTCCAGTATTTCAGAAACTGGCATTTCCGGAATTATATTAATTCCCAAATTTACCATTTTTATTCGCTTTCATAGATGAAAAATCTTGATTTAACAGATGAATAAATTAAAGCATACTCAAAAAATTTAGTCAAACTAAATATCATGAACATTCACTAAAAAACCTTGTTTATAAAATTTAGCCAGACTTTAAAAGAATCTTGCTGGAGAAAATGGAGCTAAATATTCTGTTACAGTTCTGTTTTCCAGGTCTGTTACTTGACCTACAATTTTTTCAGAGAAGATTGGAATTGTGGGAATTGCTAAATGAAACGCAGCAGCAATGTATACATTTTCAAATTGTGGCAACCAACCAGCTACTGGCATATAATCAATCGCAAAAGGGCTCGGTGCAGACCATGTTCTCAGGATATTAATATTGTCATAAGAGGGGATTAGTTTAGATAATTGTCTTGAGATAGCTGGCATTCCCCAGGAAGTACTTTTTCTATCAATAGATCTGGATGGGGTAATAGCATTAGAAACCAACAAACAACCATTATTGTGTTGACCTACCCCTAAAGTTACTGTTTGATCATGTCCATGGACAGATTTGTAAAAACCGGTTGTGCCGATATGATGAGAAAGGACTTTGTTCATAGGCTCAGACACCATGGCTTCTGCTTTTGTGTAATGAATGGGGATATCGATTCCTAATAAATTAGCTACTTGTTTGGTCCATGCCCCGGTCGCTAATATGATTGTTTGCCCATAATACTTTGCTTGACGGGTAATTACCGTGTTAATTTTTTGATGATTAATATCAAAGCCAGTTACCTCTTGATGAGCAAGAAACGTTGCAGAATTATTTCTGGCTGCCCTGTAAAAACCCATACCAAATTTGAAAGGATTTATATGCCCTTCCATCGATAAGGCTGCCCCAATACATTGGTTAATATTTATTTTCGGTTCAATTCTCCTCAAATATGAAGGATCAATAATTTCAGCATCCATTCCCAGCACATGCATTTGAGCCACTTTTATTTGATAGTAGGATAAATCCTGCTCGTTATTTAATAGAGTCAAGTGACCAAGGGTTTCCCACTCTAAATCCATATCAAGTTCATGTTCCAGAGATGGTACCTTCTGGAATCCTTCCCTGACAATTTTGAGATATTCAGCAGTTTCACCTTCGATTACCTGAACACGACCAGCACAAGCGGATGAAGTGCCGCTACAGGGGATATTCCTTTCGAGAACTAAAGTTTTCAGACCAAGTTTCGAGAATTGATAGGCTAAGGCGCATCCGGCGAATCCAGCACCGATGATGATAATGTCGAAAAATTGGTTGTTATGGTTTTTCATAAACAAGGTTATTTACACAAAGAAAAAATTGTGGTGCTGTCATCTTCATATACTTCACAAAAAGTATCATTTTCCTCTAGCAACACGATGAGATTACTTTGGGATTCATTGTGCAAAACGAGATGGTTAATATTGTGAAAGGTGATCTTTTCTAACCAACCTGGTTTTCCTTCTGAGATAGATAAGTAATCCTCCCAGGTAGACAACTCATAAATATGAAATCTGGTATCGATCCACACAGGATAATCCGGTAAAGCATAAACAAAGTAACTTCCGAAAACATAGTCATTAAAAATTGTTTCATCCGGACTTATATTTTGTTCGATCCATTTAGCGGATTCCACCGGTGTGTTATCTGATAAAACAGGTGGAGAAAGCTCCCACCATAATTCTCGAATACCAGGTAAGAAACTAATTGGAAGTACAGACAGAATTATCAATAAGGCTATATTTAATTTTAAATTTGAAAAGACTTGTGAATTGGTTCTGGATTTTAGGATGCCACCAATCAAACTACACGTGAAAATGAACAGGATTGCTAAAAACCAGATCACATACCGCACACCTGAAAGTGCCATCCAACCAAATCCTAAAAACCATATCCACTGATATGTCTTTAATTTATTCTTTGAAAGTACAACCAGAGGAATGAATAGTAGGAACCATAAAAAGAAAATATTCATCTGCCAACCGGTATTCACTGGCGGTTTCCATTCCTGACTAAATTGATTCCCGACAGCTTGCATGAGGTGAAATGTATCCAACCACATTACTAGTCCCCGTGGGTTGATCAGAGTAGCCAGAAAAGCCAGGAGTAGTATGAAGAAGAACGTTGCATTTCTTTGATAAAACAAGAAATATGGGATTGCGATAAAAAAGAAAAGAATTACCGATCCGTGAAGGTTAGCCCAAAGCAGCGCAATGGGAATTAACCATATAAATTTCTTGAAAAGATCTTTGTTGAATTTTGAGGACGTTTCCACTAAATCAGAGGTGTGACTATCAAGAATAAGGATAGTGAACCCAAAAAGCGGATAAACGAACATTTGTGGCCTTACAGCCCAGTTGTTTGCTCCTGCCAGAGCACATACTAAGGCCAGAAGGGTAATCAGCCACCCTGGTGATCCTTTTTTTATGGCAATCATCCATAGGATGACATAGAATGACGTAATCAATACTCCTCGTACTAAAACGATTGTTGTTAGTTCCCCCAGCCGGAAAGTAGCATCAAAAAGAACAGCCGAAAGCCACATGGGGTAGGATACTGGTGTTCCATATGCGGTACTACTGTAGGTTTCGATCGTTGGGACTGCCTGATTTACGGTAATATCTTTTCCCAGACGAAGATACCACCAGAAGTCATTAGGTAGGACTGGTAAGAGAATCGCAATGGCAAAAACGATCAGAATCAGGATGCCGAGCCAAGGTAAGTTTGTGAGGATTCTGGATTTTTCTTCAGAATTCATATAGCTAATTCTATATGAATTTTATGTTTTATTAGATTATTTACAAAGAATTTTTCAGATTTCAAAAAATTATTTTTGAAATTCTGAATTAAAACAGAACCCAGATAATCTCGTAATTTATTTGAGATTATCTGGGAAGTTTGCTTGATTACGTCTAAATCTTACGGATAGGTATTGTTCCAGAACCAATTATAGGCGAAATATCCTCCACTGGTTGCTTCCAAGCGAATTGCAATTCGATCCAGTCCGGCCAATCCTCCAGGAATATCGTAGGTTAATTCAAGGACGCCACCATCACCAGAGTTAGTTGTGGTCACTAAAGTGCCACCAACACCTTTGGTTCCATATAAGCCCAAAGTTACTTTGAAATCTACGTCTTTAGGGAAGTTGTCGGTTTTAATGGTGACAGAATCATCCTTTACCACTGCGGTGACTAGAAAAGTGGGAATGCCTGTGTATTCAGTGACGACTGGGGCTGGGGGTAGGGTGACTTCACTGTCATTATTCCAGAACCAGTTATAGGCGAAATATCCACCACTTGTTGCTTCCAGTCGAATGGCAATTCTATCCAATCCTTTTAATCCTTCAGGGATTGCATAAGTTAATTCTAACGCACCACCATCTCCTGAATTAGTAGTAGTCACCAATGTCCCGTCAACACCTTTGGTTCCATATTTTCCCATAGTGACTTTAAAATCAACGTTTTTAGGGAAATTGCTGGTTTTGATGGAAACTTCAGTATCCTCATCAACACTAACGATGCTGAAAGTTGGGATTGCAGTTTTCTCAGGAGTGACAACTACTGGTGTATCACTCGCACTATTCCAAAACCAATTATAGGCGAAATATCCACCACTGGTAGCTTCTAATCTGATGGCAATTCTATCCAAACCTTCCAACCCATCCGGAATATCATAGGTTAAAGTTAAACTTCCGCCATCTCCTGAATTAGTTGTAGTGACCAAGGTTCCACCAACTCCCATGGTTCCATATTTTCCCATGGTGACTTTGAAATCCACATTTTTGGGGAAATTGCTGGTTTTGATGGTAACTTGAGAATCTTCAACTACACTCACTATACTAAAGGTGGGAATCGTTGAAGCCTGAACAGTGTCTACTGATTGTGGTAAGAATGCAGCAACCATAACAAGTAGGATAATAAGTGGGGTAAAAATTCGTTTCATAAGAAATCTCCTTATCTTTCAATTCACCAATTGTTCTCAGGTGATATTACTATGATGCTTTTCTAATTAAAAAAGTTCCCAATCAATCCCTGATATTCGATTCTAAGTGTACGTATTTCTAAGTAAAAATTCAAGTTATTTTGCAGGCTAATCCCGCTACTTGGTTATATTAGATT
>CAYSFA010000065.1:0-15686 GCA_964430025.1 uncultured Anaerolineaceae bacterium
AAAAGAGATTGATGAAGATCGAATTCTCTTGAGTATCATTCATGAAGATTTCACTTCCGGGTTAGTTGGCCTTGTGTCAGCAAAATTAACCGAATTCTATTATCGACCGTCCATCGTTGGTTATAGGGGGGAAGAATTCACCAGAGCATCCTGCCGAAGTATTCCAGAATTTCATATCACCAAAGCCCTGGATAAATGTGAACATCTGTTGATTCGCCATGGAGGTCATGCCATGGCTGCTGGGTTTACCGTAGCGAATGAAAATGTCGATGAACTGCTTAAGGAAATTGAGAAAATTGCCAGGGAAGAAATTAATTTGGAATCTCTGAAACCAAAAATCACTGTTGATCTCGAATATCCACTGCGATCATTACCGGAGGGTATTCTTGAAGAACTGGATCAATTGGAACCCCTGGGAGCCATGAATTCTGAAGCTGTTTTCTTGTCAAGAAATGTTGAAGTAAAACACGCCAAAATGGTTGGTAGGGATGAAAACCATCTGAAATTGTGGCTGAAAGACGGAAATATGACCTATGATGGCATTGCTTTCAATCAGGGGTATTGGGGAAAAGTAGCTCTCAAGATGATCGATATTGTTTATGCTGTTGAACGAAATCATTTCAATGGGAAGATCACTAAACAATTGAGAATCAAAGATTTAAAGCCATCCAATTAAATTATGGTTTTGGAATTGTAATTATGATAAAAAAAATAAATAATTAATCTGCATGCTATAATATTTGTATTATAAGTTTCCCTTTCTGGAGGAGATGATGGTAGAAGACTCTATAAAAGCAAAAAATCCAATCTCTGCGGTTAACCCGATGCAAAAATCTTTCATGCCACCTCCGATTTCCACCCTTGAACAGACTGGTTTATCTACTTTATGGTTACAGGATTTAGCCCTTAAGATATTTTATTTTCAAGGGTATATGTCCGGCTTTAAATTAGCGGAAGAAATGGCATTACCATTTACAGGAATCGTTGATCAAATTCTGGATATATTAAAAAGGGAAAAATTAGTTGAAGTGAGAACTTCACAAATGGGTCTGGGGGAAGGGTCATACACTTATGCCATAACCGGAGCGGGCATCCATAGAGCCAGGGAAGCTTTGGATCGCAGTCAATATGCTGGCCCAGCGCCAGTTCCGATCGATGTATACAATGACTCCATTTTAAAACAAGGACGTGGGCGTTTACAGGCAACCAGTCGATTGATGCATCAAGTTTTAGCACATTTGGTGTTGAATGAGAACACCTTTAATAAGCTCGGGCCGGCGGTCAATTCCGGCACTTCTATCTTTTTGTATGGTCCTCCAGGGAATGGAAAAACCAGCGTAGCGAGAGCAGTCGGGAATCTGGTGCAAGGCCAGACAATGTATATTCCATTTGCAATTTATGTTGATGGTCAGGTAATCAAATTATATGATTCAGTTAATCATCAGATAGTTCGAGAGGATGATTCAGCCGCAACAGGAACAGGATCTGTACGGACCAGTGTGAGACGCGATACCCGCTGGGTGAGAATTCGACGACCATTTATTATCACGGGTGGTGAATTGACCATGGCTGGCTTGGATTTGGTTTTTGATACCACCAACAAATATTACGAAGCCCCTTTTCAGGTAAAGGCAAATGGTGGGATTCTCTTGATTGATGACTTTGGAAGACAACTGGTTCGTCCAAGAGATCTGTTAAATCGTTGGATTGTACCGCTTGAAAATCGAATTGATTACATGAGCCTTCATACCGGGAGAAAGATCGAAGTACCTTTTGATGTTCTGGTTATTTTCTCCACCAACTTACCTCCCAGGGATTTGGTCGACGAGGCATTTTTACGCCGTTTGCGTCATAAAATTGAAATTGGTGACCCATCCTACGAAGAATATCGTGAATTATTTAGACGTGTTGCTTCCCAAAAAGGAGTAACTTACTCTGATGAAGGGTTAGCTTACCTATTACAAGAGCACTACATAAAGAAGAATCGAAATTTGCGTGCCTCACATCCACGCGATATTTGCGACCAGATCATTGATATTTCCAGATATCTGAATATTGAATCATCATTAACCAAAGAATTAATTGATCGGGCAGCTGCTGCATATTTTGTTGAATTATAGAAGGTCAATTTGAATAAAAAGAACACACTCATCATCGCTCACCGCGGTGCATCTGCATTTGCACCAGAGAATACCCTTGCTTCCTTTCAAAAAGCAGTTGAGCTGAAGGCTGATGCCATTGAACTCGACGTTAAACTTACCTCCGATGGAGAAATTGTTGTTATTCATGACCAAACTTTGGAAAGAACAACGAACGGAAAAGGTTTGGTTAAGGAAACCACTTTGAATGAGTTGAGAAGTTTAGATGCAGGCTCTTTTTTCGCCGAAGAATTTCGAGGTGAAAAGATTCCTACTCTCCGAGAAGTTCTAGAAAAATTTTCTGACAAATTATTGATAAATATTGAGATTACCAATTACAAGTCAATTTCTGATGGATTAGCAAAAAAAACATCGTTTCTTGTCAAAGAATTAGGTGTTCAAAATTCGATATTTTTCTCTTCATTTCACCCAATAAACCTACTTATTACTAAAAGATTATTACCAGAGGTACCTGTGGCGTTACTCACAATTCCTGGCAGGGCAGGATGGTTCTCCCGATCAGGGTTATTGAGATGGATAAGCCCGGATTTGATCCACCCATATTATAAAGACGTTGATCATGCTTACATTGAAAAACAACACCACCATAACCGAAAGGTAAATATCTGGACCATCAACGACCCAGTTGAAATGGAAAAATTTGTTCATGCAAAAATAGATGGTTTAATAACTGATGACCCTTTATTAGGAAGAAAAATTATAGATCGAAATGATACCGATTAATTGGATAACAGAATCAACCAACCGAATAAACGGAAAGATTGACATAACGCCTTTAACGTTTGATCAGAATATAAATGTTTATATAAAATGGGAAAATCAACAGAAAACAGGTGCTTTTAAAATACGAGGTGCATTAAACAAAATTCTTACCCTTGCTCCTTGGGAACAAGAGCGTGGTTTGGTGGCTGTTTCTGCAGGAAATCACGGGCTAGGGGTGGCATATGCTGCGAAATTAGTTGGGACAAAAGCCACGGTTTTTATTCCTGAAAAGACTGCTAAGAATAAAGAAGATGCAATCATAGAGCTAGGAGCTTCGGTTCATAAAATCAACGGGGATTATAGCCTTGCGGAAAAAGAAGCTCAATCCTACGCGATTAAAAAAGGAGCAACCTGGATATCCCCTTATAATGATGGTCAAATCATCGCTGGTCAGGCCTCCTTGGGGATGGAATTACTAGATCAAATTCAACCTTTTGATGCAGATGCCTGTCTTGTTCCGGTGAGTGGTGGAGCTTTGATCAGTGGAATTGGACTGGCATTTAGACAATTCAATAGTCACCTGAAACTAATTGGCGTTCAGGCAGAAAATTCTCCATTTTTCCATGCTTTATACCATTTTGGGACAGACAAAAATGTGGTTGAAACTAAAAGTGTTGCGGATGGGCTGACCGGTGGGGTAGAAAAACAATCCATAACCATTCCACTTGTTCGCAGCATGGTAGATGACATTATCTTAATAAATGAAGACGAAATTGAACATGCTATTGCCTACGTCTGGTTTCATTACAATGTTGTGATTGAAGGGTCTGCAGCTGTTCCTTTGGCAGCAGTGCTTAACAAGAAAGTTTCTGTGAAAAAACCGATTCTGATTTTTACTGGGTGCAATATTCAACCAGCATTTCACAAAGAAATTTGTGAACGTTGGAAAGATCAGGTATAAAGAACCATGCGATTCTTGTTACGCTTATTTTCATTTTTACTCATTATCTCATTTCTCTTTCCAGTTCAGTATGCACAGACTGCTTTTGAACAACAAATTCCTGAAGAAGAATTAAGAACCCAGGAATTGTTGGACAAAATGACACCCGAAGAGAAGGTAGGGCAGTTGTTTTTAGTATCTTTTCAGGGCAGAGAAATTACCCAGGAAAGTGAAATTTATAATCTCATTGTGAACCACCATGTTGGGGGTGTCATTCTTCGTGCTCAAAATAATAATTTTACTTCTCTGAATACTGTTGAAAGGGTTTATCAATTAACGCAATCATTACAACAAGCCGAATGGGATGGGTCAGTAATTATTGACGAATCAGAAGAACCCAGCAACCAAAATCCTGACAACTATATTCCGATGTTTGTTGCTGTTTCACAAGAAGGAGATTCCTATCCCAATAGTGCAATATTTAATGGGGTAACCACTTTACCCAGTCAATTGGCCATTGGGGCTACCTGGGACTTATCTCTGGCTGAAAGAGTCGGACAGGTCTTGGGACAAGAATTACATGCTTTAGGGTTTAATTTACTTTTAGGGCCATCCCTGGATGTGCTTGACCTTCCATATGTCGAAGGAGGGGATGATCTTGGTGCAAGAACGTTCGGTGGCGATCCCTTCTGGGTTGGAGAGTTAGGAAAAGCCTATATTCGAGGGGTTCATAATGGCAGCAATAATCAGATTGCCATTATTTCCAAGCATTTTCCTGGCAGAGGATCTTCAGACCGATTACCAGAAAATGAAGTTGCAACAGTAAGAAAATCCTTAGAACAATTAAAACAAATTGAATTAGCTCCATTCTATTCTGTAACTGGAAACGCTCCAACTGAGAACTCTACCACGGATGGTTTATTAATGTCCCATATCCGATACCAGGGGTTTCAAGGTAACATTCGTGCAACCACCCGTCCGGTTAGTTTTGACCAAACCGCTCAAGAGCAATTAATGTCATTACCACCTTTTGCTTCCTGGCGAGAGAACGGTGGAATAATTGTCAGCGATAACCTGGGTTCAAACGCCGTTCGCCGATTCTTTAATCCAACCGGAGAAGGGTTTGATCCAAGGCAAATTTCCCGAAATGCATTCATTTCTGGAAATGATTTATTAATGTTGGATTTATATATCGATACCAGTGATTTGGATCCTTATTCAACGACATTGAGGGTTCTGGAATTTTTCACCCAAAAATATCTCGAAGATCCAGCATTTGCCCAAAGAGTTAACGCATCAGTAAGGCGAATACTGAACTTAAAATATAAACTATACCCTGATTTTGATATTGAAGATGTGTTGCCCACTCCTGATGGTTTAGCAGATGTTGGGATAAATCAGGAGATCAACTTTGAAATTGCCAGTAACTCAGTTGTGTTAATGAGTCCGGATATCGTTGAATTGAATTCAATCATGCCAGTACCGCCACAAAGTGATGAAAGAATTCTTTTTATCACCGATACAATCTCCGCACAACAATGTACTGATTGTCCGGTGGAATCAATTTTTGGCCTTACAACCATGCAAGATGCAATCTTAAAATTGTATGGACCACAGGCAGGTGAGCAGGTTGTGTCTTCCAGAATGTCTTCTTATACATTCGCTGATCTTGATCGCTACTTACAGGATCCAGCTGGTTCGTCAAATTTGGATTCTGAATTACGAAATGCTGATTGGATTGTTTTTTCATTCACTAAACCTACTATTGAAAATCAATCGAGTTTTGCTTTACAACAATTTTTATCTGATCGTCCCGACCTTTTGAACAACAAAAAAGTAGTGGCATTTGGGTTTAATGCCCCCTATTATTTGGACGCAACAGATATTTCTAAATTGTCTGCCTATTATGTATTGTTTAGTAAAACTTCGGAATTTGTGGATACAGCCGCGAGATTATTATTCCAGGAGATCACTGCTGAAGGAGTGCTGCCGGTGAGTGTCCCCGGGATTGGGTATGACCTTATTTCGCGAACTGCACCGAATCCAAATCAAATTATCCCATTGAAGATTACCTCACCAATTATAGAAACCGAATCAACAGAGATTGAGGAAATCGAAGTTCCAATTGTTCCTAAAATTGACTTAGGGGCAACAATAAGCTTAGAAACCGGAGTGATATATGACTATAATATGAACCCGGTTCCAGATGGAACGATTGTCAGATTTTTATTTAGTTATCTTGATATCGGAAGTAATGTTCAACAAGTAGAAGCGATCACTTTAAAAGGAATCGCCAAAGCAAATTATCGAGTTCAAAATACCGGCCTGGTTGATATTCGTGTAGTGAGCGACCCGGCGTATAACTCGGATGTCATCCAGATAGAAGTCCCGGTCCCGGAAGGTGCTGAAGCGACAATCGTTGTTTTATCAACTCCTGAAATGACAGAGACACCGACACCAACTGTCTCACCAACTGTCCAACCAACAGATGAGCAAGCTATCATTACAGATTTACCCCCGCAATTACCAAGGATATCTGATTGGCTTATGATGGTGATTATTATTTCCTTGATTTCCAGCGTATTATTTTTCTTCACTCGTAAAAAAATTTCACCCAGATGGAGTCTGCGCTGGTCATTGTTAGCTTTTATAGGCGGGACAATAGTTTATGCTTTGATGGGGATTCTATTTGCTCTAAAATTTACCTGGACTAATTCTCTTACTTCCATAGATTTAATGGCATTAACTTGTTTAGGTGCACTGACAGGTTGGTTTGTTGGATGGGTTTGGTATATCAGAAGGAATTCGGAAATTAAGAGTAGTAATAATTAATTTCTGATCGAAAGCAAGAAGCTTAAGATCAAAAAGAAAAATGCGGACAAAACCATGGTTTGTTCGGGATGCATCCTTAATATTTCCTGGAAAGTTATTTTTTTATTGAATGGTCGAGGTTGAATTGGCCTATCACCAAATAATGCTTTTTTGAATTCGTGGACATTATCAGGTCTTTCATCAGGATGTAAACTCATTGCCCATAAGATGCATTTTTCCGTTCTAGTACTAATTTCCGGATTAATGGCACGAGGTGGAATTAATGACTCTGGATGAAGGAATCTTTGTCGAGCATCTGTTGGAGGAGTGTTTGTTAATAGATGATACATGGTTGCACCCAATGAGAAGATATCACTCCTAACATCGGTGTGTCCCTGATCACCACCGTACTGTTCCAAGGGGGTATATAGCGCAGTCCCTTGGCCTTGCACGATTGTTATGGTGACTTCTCCTGGAGATGCAATTTTTACTAATCCAAAATCTACCAATTTTACGATCCCATTTGGTGTTAATTTCAAATTGCTCGGTTTTATATCGCGGTGTAAAATCGTCGGTTCCTGTTCGTGAAGGAAAATTAAGGCATCTGATATTTGAGAAACCCAGCTCAGCACATCGATTTCCTGAATAAATTGATTTTTTTGTTTTACATTTAGCATGATCGTACGAAGATCATCTCCAGGGACGAAATCCATTACAAGGTAATCACGAACTCCAGTAGAAAAAAAGTCTGATACTTTCGGTAAGTTGGGATGATCCAGGCGAGCCAAAACAGTTGCTTCCCTTAAGAATTGATCTCTGGCTTCCTTGATTAAATTATCAGGAAGATTGGAGTTGTGTTCAACTTCTTTAAGGGCGCATTGACGGCCAGATAATCTCAGGTCATTTGCCAGGTAAATGGAACCTGAACCACCTTGTCCAATAATATTCTGGACCTGATATCGACCACGCAATACATCCCCCGTTTTCAACGGGAGCGGCATTTTCCTTTTCTCCTATTTGATTTTGAAAAATATTTTTTACATTTCGGCGTTAATTTGATAATATTATACCTTATTAGCATTGGTGTAACTTTGTACAAGTAGAAATTGATCCTACCTGAGAGTGTCCTTCTTAAGAAATGGTGAGGTTTTAATGGAAGGGATTTTTCCTGATTATCCGATATTAATTGCACAAGCGGGTCCACTATCTGGGCAACGTTGGAATATCAATAAAGAGATTCGAATTGGGAGAGATCCTGAATGTGAGATCATGATTCCTGATCGTCAGATTTCAAGAGTACATGCCCAGATTAGCTATTCGAAGGATGGGGTGAGGATTGCAGATTTATCCAGTAAAAATGGAACTTATGTGAATGGCGAGTTGATTGAAACCCCGGTTTTTTTACAAGAAGGGGACGTAATTCAAATTGCTTTAATTCAAAGTTTTTATTTTCTGAGTTCTGATGCAACCATGCCATTGGATCAGGAACTAATTCCAAAAACCGAATCTATATTGCCTTCAAACGAAAGACTAAGACTTGATTTTCGTTCACGAAGAGTATGGGTTGGGAACCAGGAAATTCTTCCTCCTCTTAGTGTTCCACAATTTCGTTTATTGAATGCTTTGAATGAACAATCCGGAAAAGTTGTTTCCCGTAGCGACCTGATTTCCATCATTTGGGGTGATGATAGGGCAGTGGGCGTGTCAGAACAGGCGTTGGATGCATTAGTGCGAAGGCTGAGAGATCGATTAGATTATTATGACCCGACTCATGAATTTCTAATCACAGTTCGTGGGCACGGTATTCGATTAGATAATAAATAATTTATTATTCAGAAGCCTTTAGATTACTGATAATTTGTGCTGATGCTCTATGGTAATCCGAAGGGTTTTCATTTTCCTCATATCCAGCTATAACAATAATTGCGTTAGTAACATTTGGCCCGGGATTATGCCATTTGTGAAGTAATTGGGAAGAAAAGATCAAACTATCTCCAGCTTCCATTTGGTACAAGTTGCCTTCCACTTCATAAATGAGATTTCCTCGCACACAAAAAACGAATTCATGTCCTGTGTGAAGCATTCCATGAGGACCACTGGAACCACTTGTTTCCAAGGTAAGCATAAATGCTTCAATCCTGCCTTGGAAATATTCTCCTCCTAGCCCTTCCCATAAACCTTTATTGAACGGTACTCGATTTCTTTCAAATGCCTTCCGGAAAACAATTTTTTGTTTTTCCGGAATATTTCTGAAGAATGCAGTAATAGGGATTTCAAGGGCGGCAGCTAATTTAGTTAATGTACTCACAGAGGGAGAGGTAAGATTCCGTTCGATCATGCTAAGGGCATTTGCTGAAAGATCACTTCTCCGAGCTAACTCTCTCATTGAAATATGTCTTGCTTCCCGTAATTCTTTTAATCTCGTTCCAACATCCAGAGAAAAAGCATCATTATTATCATTCATCGTAGACCTTGCCTTTCAATAATCCCGGTTTTTTGTCACATAAAGTTTATTATATAAAAAAAAGTTGTATAAACGAACATTCGTAAAATCTTTTTTGAATCAAAGGTGTAAATTGATGAAAATGATAATTTATTATTCAGAATCATTCGGTTGTATAATCTAAAGGTAATAAAATCTCTTAGTGAGGTATTTTCTTAGTGTTAGATATTTATGTTTATTCATTTGGAATTAAAGAAAAAGCCGAATATTCACATCTAAATGGTTTTTTTGTTGGAAACATCCTAAAGAAAGCACATAGAACCCGAATTGAGGATCTCATATTTTTCAGGTTTACTCCTTTTCGGCAACTCTCGACTGAAGAAGAAATAAATCTGGATCAAATAGTTTCCGAAACCTGTAACTTTTACTATAAAACTAAAGGACCAATTACCACCACTGGGAAAAGAGCAGTTGAATTCTTTAATGAAAAAATAGTTGCAATAAATTCAAAAAATCGATTTTCTAATAATTTATTGGGGTCAATTCACTTTATCGTTCTTAATAAAGATGACCTTTATGCTTTGCAAGCAGGAGGTTCCACGACATTCATTTTTTCAAAAAATAATCTCGAGAAATTCGAAGAAAAATCCCATGGCGTAGAAGGAATTGGAATTGCCAGAAGCATCAACCCAAAATTCTATCACACGAAAATCAGTGCTTATGACAGACTGATTCTGAGTTCGAAATACCCCAAATCCTGGACCAAGGATAAAATTTTTGATGGGAAGAATTTATCTATCAGTCATTTACGACAAACACTCAAAAATGTTAGTGAGGGAGATTTCGAAGCAGTCATCATTCAATTACGAGATGGGGTTGGAAATGTTCACCATTTGAAATTAGATTCTTCCAATGAGTTACCCCAAGAGGACAGTAATGAAGAAATTCAAAATAATGAGATTCTTCAAGAGGAATCTAAATCCTCAGACATTTTGCATTCAAACATCACAGAACAAGAAATTATTGATGAATCGACCAATGATGAACCAATCACAAAAAAAAATGTTTCCTCAATGATTTTTGATATCGCTCCTTTTACTGAAGAGATTATTCAAAAGGAGCGATCCCCACAACAGAATGAAGATACTGGAAAGCAATTTGAAGAAGAAAAATTTCCTGAGAAACGTATCGAATTTGATGATAATTCGCCACAGGTCCAGGATTTTATTTTTGATGACGCGGTGCCGGATGTGAAATTGGTAAGTGAAGGATTTGAGAAACCACTTCCTTTTCAAGAAGACCTATTCTCTGCTCCACAAGAAGAAAATCTCGCTCTGACATTGAGTGGAGAACGGATAGAAATTCCCAATCAAAACGAAGTTGAAGTAATTCGGAAACCAAAGATAAAAAAGAGCAATAATACTTTTGCGAAATTCCTGATTAAAAGCAGATCCTTCTTTTACAAATTGAATGAAAACGTTGAGAATGGTAAAAGAAAGGTAAATAGATTATTCATAAAAGGTATTAGATCGACATCTGTCAACCCTGACCAGAATGAAAATCAATTGTCTACGACTTCAATGCTAATGATTGCGATTTTGGTTGCTGTGTTTGTTTCAGCAATCGGGATCACTGTTTATTTTCAAAGCGGAATAGGTTCTCAACAACGTGATTTGATCGCCAATGCGAACTTATTGGTAGCTGATGCGTTAGAGGAACCTGATGGTAATAATAAGGTTTTGTTGTATGAAGAAGCTTATCGTTTGGTTTCCGAAGCTGAAAATTTTGGAAAATCACAGGAGATTGAAGATTTTAAGAACTTCATACAAAAAGAAATGGATGACCTTAAAGGGGTCAACCGATTGAATATCCAATACACGATTTTAGGTGGATTAGACCGTAGAATCAATATCAAACGAATGGAAATCAATGACTCCGGCGATCTTTATGCTCTTGATTCGGATACCGGCAGGGTGGTAAGGCTTATTTCAACAAGAACAGATTATGCAGTTGATACAAATTTTCTGTGTGGACCTGGGAAATATGGAGATGTTATTGTTGATTCAATTATTGATATAGAATCAATAAATTATACTAATAAGTTGAATGCCACATTAATGGGGATTGATGGACGTGGAAACCTGATCCTATGCAGTTCTACTTCAGATCCCGTTGGAATAAAATTGAAACAATCAGAAATTAATTGGGGAGAAATAACGTCTCTTACATTTAATGGATATTATTTATATGTTCTGGATTCAGGCGAAATCTCCCGGGACATTTATCGTTTTCAAGCCAATGATTATCAATTTGATTTAATCCCGGAATCGATTTTTTCAACTAACATACCAGACTATTTAATTGGTGCTGTGGATATCGCTGCCAATCAGGAAGAGCTATTCCTTATCGACCGACAAGGTGAGTTGACTCGTTGTAACCTGGTTGGGAGAAATTGTGAGAATAATGTCGGTTTTGGGGTCATTATGGATGGGAAATCCAGACAAACCACCAGCACAATTAATGGAACTGATCTTGTTCAAATTTTTCTCACCGATCCACCTGATCCTTCAATTTATTTTCTTGATAACGATAGTGGATCCATTTATCATTTCAGTTTGGCGTTAAATTTACAGCAAATTATTAGCCCCAATCATAATAGTGTGCCTAACTTAGCCAATGATGCTCAACTCACTGCTTTTGCGGTTAATCCGAATGGAACCATTCACTTTGCTTATGGCAACTTAATTTATTACGGATTTTTACCTTAGAAGCAAGCAATGACAATTTTCTCCACCATAAAACAACCAACATTAATCCTTGATGAAGACAAAGCAAAAAGGAATCTATCTTTCATTGCTTCAAAGATAAAAGCACAAAATATTCAATTTCGACCGCATTTTAAGACACACCAATCAAAAGAGATTGGGAATTGGTTTCGTGATTTGGGGATCAATAAAATCACTGTTTCATCTGTTGAAATGGCTCAATATTTTGCAGAGGATGGTTGGGCAGATATTCTGATTGCGTTTCCGGCAAATATACTCCAGCTTGAGGAAATTCTTGCTTTGTCTTCCCAAATAACATTATCGTTACTTTTTGAAAATATTGAGTCGGTTACATTTATTGACCAGCATCTAAAATCAAGAATAAATGGTTGGATAAAAATAGATAGTGGGCTAGGTCGTTGTGGATTGAATTTAGACCAGAAAGATGAAATTTTCGAACTCGCAAAAACAATAAACTCCAGTAAATTTATTCATTTACAAGGGTTGTTAACCCATGCTGGTCATACTTATCGCGTCAATAAACCAGATCAAATTATAAAAATTTATGAAAAATCGAGCGAGGGTTTAAATAGTATTCGCTCATTTCCTTCTGAAGAACTTGGTTGTAATTTGAAAATCTCAGTGGGTGATACACCATCTGCAAGGATTGTCGAAAATTTTGGACAGGTTGATGAATTAAGACCAGGTAATTTTCTATTTTATGACGTCCAACAATATGTAGCCAACGTCTGTCAATTGGAGGATATCGCCGTCTGTGTTGCTTGTCCTGTGGTCGCAATTCATACGAATAACTATGAAGTCGTTGTTTATGGTGGGGCAATTCATCTTTCAAAGGATTCACATCGTTGGGGTGATCAAGGACAGGCTTATGGTTTGGTAACATTTCCTACCCAAGATGGCTGGGAGAACAAAATCCATGGATACGTTAAGTCTTTATCACAGGAACATGGTGTTCTTGTTTTCCCCAATGGTATTCCTGAAACTTTAAAAATAGGCTCACTCACATGTATTTTGCCTGCTCATTCCTGCTTAACAGTTCAGGCAATGCGAGATTTTATGAATTTGGACGGTGAGAAAATTTCGACTTTGCTGTCTTAACCGATGAGAATAATCAGCGGTACCGGGGTAAAAACAAGTATAAATAATATCAACATCAAAATAGCCAGTCGTTTTCTCAAAGGATCTAGAGAAGTCACGCTGTCTTTCATTTGAGATGGCACCTGACCCAGGAAAAGAAGTATAAATGCCCAGAACCACCATCCATTCCAGGCAAACCCTAATAATCCCATTAGGATTAAAAGAAATGGCATAGCCTTTCTTGCTTTTTTTCCAAATACTGCCGTTAGAACATGACCACCATCCAATTGACCAATTGGGATAAGGTTGAGTGATGTTACCAGAATTCCTGCCCAACCAGCCCATGCGACTGGGTGAATCATGACATCATAACCACCAAAAGGAAAAGGTTGACCTGTAAAGAAATATCTTAACCAGTAAATAATTGGATTAAGACCGCCATAGGATGCCGGGCTTGGAAGAAATTCACCAAAAACCAGATATTTCAACCCTAAATAGAGAAGAGAGTTCCCTTCCATTTGTAACCCACCATCAACAACAATTTGGGTGGGTAATGCTTCCACTTTCGAGAGAGACAAGCCTAATATGATGATTGGGATTGCCACGATAATTCCACTTAATGGACCGGCGATCGCGATATCGAATAATTGTTTTTTGTTTTTTGGAATACTACGCATATTGATAAATGCACCCATGGTTCCAAAAGGACTTATCACTGGGAGGGGAATAAAATATGGCAAAGTTACATTGACCCCATGTTTTCTACCTGCTATGTAGTGCCCCATTTCATGCGCGCCAAGAATTGCAAGGATCGCGATAGCGAACGGCCAACCGTTTTTGATCATCAACAGAATGATTTCTAAACCGAATGTTTCCGGAAGTTCTGGGGACGAATAAAGCCCTCCAGTGAACAAGACACTAATTAAAGTAATGATAAATAAAATCAGGTTTGTTCTTGGATTTGCTTTTTTCGTTAAGGAAAGATCTTCAATAAATAGCAATTGATGTTTTCCGTTTTCTTCAGAGAGGAGAGGGGTAAGTTTGAATGATTTTGATTTTTGCTCAATATGATCAAATGCCATTTCGCTTTGAGCTGGGTTTTTTAAAACACCAATATAACGTAGTTTCCAACGGTCATCTTTCCTGCCGGTGGTAATACTTTCAATCATCATGAAACTCTGCACATAGTCATGCAATGTTTGATAACCATCATCCAAAATTGTGTTTGTTAATTCCATATTTCTCCTGAAATTATTCTAATTGAATACCCACAAAAATACTATGGAATGTAATGAAAAAAGACCAGCATGTTACTAGTCTTTTGGAATAAGGCGGGAATGGATGGGAGTCGAACCCACCGCGGCTTGCATAACAACCCGCCACCGATTTTGAAGACCGGGAAGCCCACCAGGACCTAACCACTCCCGCATATAAGCATACTCGAAAGAATATTTTTGGTCAAATTTTTGATCTAAAAAATTACAAACTTTGGTTCTGTGGTTCTTCTTCATCATAATTTTCACCTATAATTATGGAAGAAGGTGAATTATGAATAAAATAACGACTCATTCTGAATATTTTCTGGATAAAGACAAGAATAAAATTTTCTTTCGTGGTGTGAATCTGGGGGGTAGTTCAAAACTACCCGTTCGTCCTAATGGTGCAACCTACAATAAAGAAAGGTTTTTTGATCATCTAAATGTATCTTTTGTAGGGAGACCTTTTCCTCTTTACGAAGCTGATGAACATTTTTCTCGATTAAAGAAATGGGGATTTAATTTTCTACGGCTCTTAACAACCTGGGAAGCGATTGAACATAGTGGACCGGATATCTATGATGTTGAATATTTGGATTATTTTGAAGAAATTGTCAAAAAAGCTGGCGAGTATGGTTTTACTGTTTTTATCGATCCACATCAGGATGTATGGAGCAGGTTTACCGGGGGAGATGGAGCACCAGGCTGGACATTAGAATTGGCCGGTTTCGACATCAGGAATATTCACACCAGCGGTGCGGCATTTCTTCATCAGGTGCATGGTGATCCTTATCCAAAAATGATTTGGCCGACCAATAATCATAAATTGGCCGCAGCAACCATGTTTACCCTATTTTTTGGCGGTCAAGATTTCGCTCCAAATTTTGAAATTGCTGGTGTACAAATTCAAGATTACCTGCAGGAACATTATATTAATTCAATTATGCAGGTTGTAGAACGATTGAAGAAATACGATTACGTGATTGGGTACGATAGCTTAAACGAGCCATCCAACGGTTGGATAGGCTATGAAGATTTACGTGAAAATAATGCTTTATTAAAGCTGGGAGAAATGCCTACCCCATGGCAATCCATATTGTTAGGAGATGGAAGAACCCAGGAGGTTGAAATTTGGAAGGTCTGGCAATTTGGATTAAGGTTGAGTCATTGGCAAAGAGTCAATACCCAACAAATCAAAGTCTGGCAAAAAGGTACTGAATGTTTGTGGAAACAACATGGTGTTTGGACAACAGATGACAAAAATAATCCTGTACTTCTGAATCCTTATTATTTTTCGGAAGTAAATGGTGAAAGAATTGATTTTGGTAAGGATTATCTGAAACCTTTTATTAATAATTTTGCAAACACAGTGCACTCGATTGATGAGAAAGCCTTGATATTTATCGAAGGAATCCCTGAGCACTCCATTCCAGATTGGCATCCAGAGGACACAAGACCAATTGTGAACTCAACCCATTGGTATGATGGGGTTACTCTCATGACAAAGAATTT
>CAYSFA010000066.1:0-15314 GCA_964430025.1 uncultured Anaerolineaceae bacterium
TTAATTTGGAAAGGATTTCTCTTTTATTTCCAAATGCTGCATACACGGTCTCTGGAGCAACACCCGCTTCCTGAGCGATCGCCTCAATGGTTGCGCCGTTGTATCCACGCTCCGAAAACAACCTGCGTGCAGCCTCTACTATGAGTAGACGGGTCTGATTCGCCTGTGCTTTTCGCCGGCTCGAATTATAGGTTCGCTTGCTCGCCTTTTCTTTTTCCATTTAACTTGACAATTCCTGTCTGATTTGTTATATTCAATACAGTAATACATTATCCAATATAGTTTCACTGTTGTTAATTATTTTATTCTCAAATTTGGTTATTGTCAAACGAGACTTATAACCAACCATATAGGAGACCTTGAAATGGAAGCAAAAAAAGATCATGCGTTGGTTGTCATTAACCCATTTGTGGTTTACATCGGGCTGGCAATAATCGCCAGCTTACTTCAATTAGTTATTCCGCTTACTATTGTTCCTGCTGGGGTTGCAAAGGGATTAGGAGGGGTTCTGATTATTTTGAATTTAGTGTTTGGAATACCAGCAATTCGCGGAATGCTGCAGGCAAAAACATCGCCAAATCCAAAACGACCTTCCACTACGCTGGTTTTATCCGGGGTTTATTTGCGAACAAGAAACCCGATGTATGTCGGATTAACTTTGATCTTCGTCGGGATACTGACTTTCTTTCAAATTGGATGGGGATTCGTATTAACGCCACTCCTGATATGGTTGATAACAATCTGGGTGATAATTCCGGAAGAAAAGTATTTAGAGGAAAAGTTCGGCTTGAAATATCTGGATTACAAAGCCAGCGTCAGGCGGTGGATATAATCAAGGATACTTGTTCAACCCTCCGCTACCATTATTTGGAGCTTAGAGACGGTATTCCAATTGCGCATGGTCATCGGAACCCCCAGATGTTTTTCAATCTTATCCGCAAGTTTTGATCGACCGATGCCTTCTGGCGCGTGAAGGTAGAAGACCTTTCCTTTAAGAAGGAATTCTTCCCCGAAAGATTTAAGCTGCTCCAGTTCGTTCAGTTTTGGATTCTGGGGTTCGTGAGCCAGGAACCCCAGATGCAGCGTTTTGGGCAATGATCCGGCTTGTGGATATGGGTTATTGTGGATAGCTTCTTCGAATTCAGGTTGTGTCAGCAACAGCACTTGTGGGGAAAACCCAAAGCGTTGTTGAATTGCCTGGCTAATTTTTTCTGAAAGTTGTGAGGGTTCTTCTGTGGATTGCAGCACTACATTCCCACTCTGGATGTACGTCTTAACCTGTTTCGCACTCAACCCTTCCAGCAGATCAACCAGATCCTTCATTTTAATAATGTTATTGCCACCAACGTTGATCCCGCGAAAAAGAGCAATGTAAGTATTCATAGGAATAGTATAGTGAAAATAGGTGAAAGTCCCAAGGAGTATGAAAAAGTTGAAAGTCACAAATTGGAAAAGACAAGGGACACCAGGTCGCAAAGATAAAACTGACAAAGGCGCAAGGTGTTTTTTAATAATCGGAGATAACGGACTTTTAGGGCAAATGAATCGAGGTGCAACCTTCCTTCGGGGTCGCAGGCAGTGCACTTTTGATGGCTTACTTTTTTCACTCTATTTCCATCCGAAAATAATAGTGCCTATCCCCAATAACACCTTCTCAAGCCATACACTTAGAGAGATTGATCGTCTTGGGCGTTCAGCCGAACGCCCCTACCGTTAATCATCCCATGTGGGCAGGTTCATAATACCCTTTATTGCTTTTTCCCTTTGCGACTTTGTCTTTTAAACCTTGGCGTCTCCTCGTCCTAAATCTTTTATCCCTTGGGGCTTTACCTTAATCCTTCCACCTTCTCCCCAAATCCTCCCCCACCCGGTGTCTGGATGCTAATCACATCCCCGGGTTGCAACTCCACTGTGCCTTTGCCTGCCAATGGGATCACTTCTTCTCCACGAATGAGGGAATTCACACCGCACTGACCTGGTTCGCCCCCCTGCAAACCATAAGGCTGCCCTATGCGACGTTCGGTCAGCAAGGTTGCCTGGCAATTGACCAGCACTTGCAAGTCACGACGCAGTCCATCACCACCATGCTGGTTCCCGTCACCACCCGAGCCCTGTCGAACTTCGTAGCGTATCACGCGCATCGGGTAGGCATACTCCAATGCTTCCACCGGGGTGTTGAGGGTGTTGGTCATGTGTGAATGAACGGCTGAAGCCCCATCACGTTGCAGGCTGGCACCGCTGCCCCCAGCCAATGTTTCGTAGTAGGTGAATGATCCTCTTTCCTTTAATAAGGGACCACCGATGGTGATGTTGTTCATGGTGCCCTGGCTAGCCGCCGGAATTTTCTCGGGAGCTGCGCTTGCTAATGCGCCCAGCAGCACATCCACAATCCGCTGGGAGGTCTCGACATTGCCACCTGCTACGGCTGCGGGGGGAAGGGCATTCACCACGCTTCCCTCCGGAGCAATCACTGTCACCGGGGCGAGACAGCCGGAATTATTGGGTACATCCAGCCCTAACAAACAGCGGAAAACATAATAAACTGCTGACAGCGTGATGGCGAACACCGCGTTAATATTGCCCTGCTGTTGCGGGGCGGAGCCTGTGAAATCCACTAAGGCCTTGTCTTCTGCGATGGTGATTTTTACCCGGATCGGGACAGATTGCTCATTGATGCCGTCATCATCCAAAAAATCTTCAAATGTATAAGTGCCATCCGGCAAGGAACGGATCAAGTTGCGGGTCAGGCGTTCGGTGTAAGCCAGCAGTTCACTCATGGAGGTCTGGATCTCATCCCTGCCATAACGACTAACCATATCCAGCAACCGGGCAGTACCGCGTTGGTTGGCAGCCAGCTGCGCCATCAGGTCACCGGAGCGCTCATGCGGGGTGCGCACATTCGCCAGAATCAGGTCAAGAATTGCCTGTTCGACCTTCCCGCTCCGTACCAATTTGACAGGCGGGATGATCAAGCCTTCCTGAAAGAGCTCACGACCCACCGGCATGGAGCCGGGGGTCATGCCGCCCACATCGGCATGATGTGCACGGGATGCCACAAAACCAACCAGCTTTTGTGCTTGGTCTTCCACGAAAAAGACCGGCGAAACGATGGTGATATCCGGGAGATGTGTGCCCCCGCGGAATGGGTCATTGAGGATGACTGCATCACCGGGGTGCAGATCGCCTTTAAAGTGCTCGATGGCAGCCCGAACGGAAAGCGGCATCGAACCGAGATGCACCGGGATGTGAGCAGCCTGGGCGATCATCCGGGCTTGCGCATCAAATACTGCGCAGGAGTAGTCCCTTCTTTCCTTAATATTGGGCGAATAACTGGACTTGCGTAAGACGGTGCCCATCTCCTCGGCAATCGAAGCGAATAAGTGTTTGAAAATTTCTAAGCGAATTGGGTCGTAACTCATATCCCCACCTCGATGATGATGTTATGGAAATCATCCACCCTGGCTTTGTCGCTGGGGGTCAGCAGGATGGTGGTATCAGCGCGCACCACCACTGCCGGGCCTTGCAGGTGGTTGCCGGGTTGTAGCAATTCTGCCCGGTAGAAAGGTGTGGGGATGCTGCCTTGATCGAAAATCACCGGACGGGTCTCCAGAAAAGCCTGCTCGGGGTTGGAATCACCCAATGGCTGCGGGGTTAAGGGAGGTGGGTTGCTGCGGCTAATGGCACGCACCCGCAGGTTGACGATCTCAATCGCTTCCTCCGGTTTGGCGTATCCATAGGTTTTTTGGTGTTGTTGGTGGAACTTTTCAATAAAATCAGAACTGAAGGGGATATTGAGCTCGTATGATTGACCTTTGTAACGCATATCCAGGCTGCGTTCGACGTCTATAGCTGCCTGGGCGACTCCCTCTGACTGCACTTCCTTGATGCCGCGTTGTGCAAGAGTTTCCAATTGGTCGGACAATGCTTTTATCGGGCTATCACCCGGCACCATTACCGTCTGCGAATAATCTTTGATCACATCTGCCACCAGTATGCCGTATGCGGAGAGTGTGGATGCAAGGGGAGGAACCAACACTTTGGGGATACCCAACCCACGTGCCAGATCGACTGCGTGCAGGCTACCGGCACCACCAAAGGAGAGCAGCGTGAAACCCCTTGGGTCACGTCCGCGTTCGACAGAGATGACCCGTAGAGCACGCTCCATATGGGCGTTGGCCACCTGAATGATGCCCAAAGCGACCTGTGTGGTTTCCATTCCTAACTGGTCGCTGAGGGTGGCTACTGCCTGCCAGGCTCGTTCCGCATCCAAATGCATCGCACCACCCAGGAATAACGTGGGAGACAAGCGACCAAGCACCACATTGGCGTCGGTGATGGTGGGGATGTTGCCTTTCCCGTAACAAGCCGGGCCGGGATCAGCACCCGTGCTCTCGGGTCCCACCCGCAGAGCGCCGCCAGCATCCACCCGCGCGATCGAACCGCCGCCCGCCCCAATGGTGTGAATATCCAGCATGGGGAGGTGGATGGGCAGCCCGTTCACCATTGCTTCGGTGGTGATCTGGTAGCTGCCATCGATCAGTGAAACATCGGTGGAAGTACCGCCCATATCGAAGCCGATCAGATGCGGTGCTTCGTTTTTGTTGAGAGTTTTACCAATATACTCACAACCAACCACACCGCCCGCTGGCCCGGAGAGGATGCAGCGCACTCCGGCTCGCCGTGCTTCTTCCGGTTGAATAGCCCCGCCGTTGGACTGCATCACACTTAGGTGCATGTTGGGGTCTAATGATTTTTCCAGATAAGTCAGGTATTTTCCCAGCACCGGGGAGACATAGGCATTCACCACCGTGGTGCTGCAGCGTTCGTACTCACGGAACTCCGGCAGGATTTCAGAGGAGGCTGATACGAAGTAACCTTCGGATCGTAAGCGCTCCGCAATGAGAGTTTCGTGTTCAGGATGTAGAAAGGAGAACAGCAGGCAGACTGCGACGGATTCTACGCCTGTGGATTTTATTTGGTTGCTTAAGTTATTGAGGTGGTTGGGGTCGAATTGCTTCAGAACCTCACCCGTATGCAGCACCCGTTCCTCCACTTCGAAGCGGCGTTCAGCCGGGATGAGTGGTTCGGGCAGACTGACGGTGAGATCATATAACGCAGGGCGATTTTGCCGCCCAATCTGGATTACATCCTTAAAGCCGGCTGTGCTGACCAGGGCTGTTTTGGCACCTTTGTATTCCAACAGAGCATTGGTGGCTACTGTAGAGCCATGCACAATGCTGGCGTGTTTGCTGGTTCGGTGGGCAAAGATGCGTTGTAGGCCTGCCAGCACGGCTAATGCCGGATTGCTGGGGGTGGAGAGGACTTTGAAAGGCTCGATTTGTTGGGTGGTGGGGTCATAGATGACGAAATCGGTGAAGGTACCGCCGATATCGATCCCGATGCGGAGGGAGTTTGATGTGGTCATGGGGTAATTATAGTATGGAAAGAAGTTGAGAGTGGACAGTCTACAGTGGACAGGGAAGGTTGAGGTGGTGTTGTGCGAAAATTCGTTTTTAAGCCAGAAAACAATTGACCTGGAAAAAACCCTTATTTCCCTTTGCACCTTGTAAAAACTTTGCGTCACCTGTGCCCCGAAGGGGTATAGCGTCCGAAATCTTTTCTTCATAATTCCGACGACTATTTAGGATGAATCAAAACTCTCCTATTCCCAATACTCACAAGCTCGTTTCATTGAGTTAAACCTCAATCAAAGGTAGAATGGATCAACACAGAACGAACTTTCTCGTACCTTCCTTTACGGATTTCCAAACTACGAGATGGCGAATATTGGAAAATCCGACAGAGGAAAGCATGTTATACAAATACACCTGTAAAGGCATGGGGTTGAATTGTCCCTTCGTAGCTACAGCATTGACACTGGAGGAAGTGACACAAAAAGCACTAGAACATGTGAAAGAAGCGCATACAAAAGATTTTAACAACATCAGCAGCGAGGAAGAAATTCAACGCATGTCCCTGGCGTTGGAACGGTCTGTACGGGTTGTGGTAGGATAGAGTAGCGGGGTAAAATCTAACCTCTTGTCCTGTTCCGACACATAAAACTTATTTATTCACCATATCAAAATACGCCCAACTATCCAATTCGGGGGGTTGAATGCCTAATTGGGTCAGCATCACCATGATTTGCGCGCGGTGTTCGGTGGCATGGTTGATTACCTGTGCCAGGATCACCGCACAAGGAATTTTTCGTGGAGTCCCGTCCCAATTTACTTCCACAACATCCTTGGACTGTACCCTGGGGGCGATATCAATCAACCCTTCCCCGCTTAACCGAATTGATTCCAGCAATTCCACTACGGTTGGTTTAGGAGCATCTTCTGGTGGACGATAAGGTTTTCCGGTCATCAAACGATGCCAATACGATCGCTCCGCATTTGCGATATGTTCAAGCGTGTCGAATATCGAACCATATACTCCAATCACAGTAGAGCGCAACTGCTCTTCACTTAACCGACTGCAAATTTCGAATAAACTAACATTTGCCCACAGGTTGTGCCTGAAGATCGTTTGAAGGGTGTTAAATTCAATTTGATTTTCTGATTTACTCGCCATTTTCTTCCTTTCTACAATTTTCATGTTGTCATTCCAAGGTGCAACGCACTTAGCTATCAGTGATCAGCCATGAGCAATGAGCTATGAGCTACACCTAGCGAAAACCTGCCGGCGTAGAGAACGCTCTGTGTTGCCGAAGTAATCCTTCCACCAGTCATCGGTACGCAGTGGCTTGGGTGGGTCGTCGGGCTTGCGCCATTGCAGCGATTCGCGGAAAGCAAAATGGCTGTACAGGCGCATGAACTCACCCAGGTAGATATCGGCCACACGCGTATTGCCACGAATAACGAGCATATTCTCATCATTGCGGGTGGTGGACGCTTCACTGAAGTTGGCCGAGCCACAAATCACAATCGGGTCGTCTCCAAATGGATCGATCAGCATGAATTTGTTATGCACATAACGTACATGCGCGTTTAATCCACTCAGACGTTCCTGCAGCCAGCCATCCACCTCGTTAGTGCGGATGAAATCACCCACGGCAAATACATTTTCGGGCTTGTTGCGCAATTGTTGGATTTTCGCTTCTTCCGCGTCCTTTTCCGGTCCATCCTGCATGGAACGGGTTTTCTTTTCCAGTAAGGCAAAGCGTAGTCTTGCCTGGGAATTTGCATAGACATCTTTGAATTCATCCGGTAACCCAAAGGCAAAGGTCATGAAGAGACTGTCGGTCGCATTGCGAGCCAGATCGGCATACCATTCCAACGCATCCAAACTCTTGCGCGGGCTGAAAAGAGCTGTTGTTCCCGGAGAGGGAAGCCCAGCAGGTAAGGGGGTCAGGTTTTCAACGCTGTTTTTCAATTCAGTGGAGGTTGGGTCGCCCGCCAATGTATTCCAGTAATCCAAAAATTGCTGGGCAATGATGGGGTCTTCCACCACGTGAGCCACATTCGAATGCCCAAAAATCCCGCCCTCCGTAAAGTTGGTACCGCCCGTCCAAACCAGGTGGGGGATGCCATGCTGCAGCTTGACAATGAATTTGTTGTGTGAGATGTAGGATTTGGGTTGGGTGCGCTGGAAGCTTACACCGGGGATATCCAAGCCCATTGCCTGCAGGGTGGCAATGTTCTTCAATTTGGGATTGTCCTGGCGGGCATCGTATACGAATTTCACATCCACGCCAGCATCCAGGGCGTCTTTGATCACCTGCAGAAATCGCTCGTAATAAAACTCGTAGGCTGCGATGCGCAGACTGTCCACCCCGGGAACACACGAACGCACAAACTCCTCCAGGGCTTCATTCAACCCACGCGAGAGCCATTCAAAGGCTTTGCGGTTGGGGATTGCATTTGGTGGGTTATCGCCAAAACGGTTGATATAAGCCTGCGAGCCTGACACCCCGCGGTTAAAGTAGACATTGTGTTCGTCCGAAGTGATTTGTTCGGTGGAAATATGAATTACCGAAGTGGCGAAATCGGTCAGGGCTTGCGGGGAGCCTTTTTTGGCAGTGATGGTGTAAATGTAGTCGTGATCGGGCTTGGCGGTGTAATCCGCCCATTGAAAACTCTGGATGGGATGATCACGCGTGGAGACCTGCGAACCGGATGGTAACCCTGGATCGGTTTCGGAGAAGGTTTTGGTGCCTTTTAAATAGTAGGCTTCGTTCTCGGTCAGGTCCTGGCGGTGGATCGAGAACCCAAGCAGGCCATCGCAATCCTCCTCCGGTAGATCGATCGCAAGCAAGACTACATAGGTACCAGAAATTGCATGCACCCGTAAACCGTTATTGATATTGGTCACACGCATCAAAACCTCCCACGCCACTACCGGGTTGGAGGTAGGGCTGAATTTATTGTATTGCGGTTGGAGGGAAGGGACAAGCGGGTGGAGAAGGATGAGGGGGGAAGGTTTTTTGGTAAATGTGATTAAAAACCACTAAATTCCACTCACCAATTGCTGTTAATCAGCTGTAAGGCAATTAGAAAGAATTTTTCAAATAAAAACTGCTATACTTATTGGTGAAGGTTTTCACATTGTGGGGGAAATCACCAACACACCCTCAAACACAAAATAATTGTTAAATTTTCGTGCAATTCACAATCTATCCAGTGGACATATCCAAATATCTACAGTATTGAGGTATTCCAATAAACATTATTCCATTTCACTTTATCCATCAGGAGTATCATGAAAAAAATAATCACAAACACCTTTTTTAGCTTCCTTATTTGCTTGTTGTTAGGGACTTCATTGGGGGAGGTTCAGGCTAATTTTTTGACCCGAATTCAAAGGAGCGAAAAGAATACAGAGCCCAAGGGGGATCAATCTCTTCCAACTGCTGCTTCAATCAGTGTAGGAAGTCAACACACTTGCGCGCTTACCACAGATGGTGAGGTTAAATGTTGGGGTGCAAATTATTATGGACAATTGGGAAATGATTCTTTCGTCGAAAGTCCCACCCCAGTGGATGTTCAAGGGTTTACTGACGAGGTGGTGATCGCTGTTAGTGCGGGATATGCGCATACTTGCGCCGTCACTTTAGCAGGAGAGGTTTGGTGTTGGGGGAATAATGATAATGGGCAATTGGGAGATGGAACATTTATTGATAGGCATGTCCCAGTTATTGTTGAAGGTTTGACGGAGAAGGTGATAGCCATCAGTTCAGGGCGTTATTACACCTGCGCACTCACCTCAAGTGGAGGGATCAAGTGTTGGGGAGATAATAATTCTGATCAATTGGGTTACACTCCCACCACCCCATGTGATTATGAATCTTGCAGTTATATTCCGATGGATGTTGTTGGATTTGAAAATGAAGGGATGGATGCGATTGCCATCAGTGCAGGTGCATACCACACCTGTGCACTTACCACTGGAGGTGGGGTTAAGTGTTGGGGAAAAAACGGGGTTGGTCAGCTTGGTGATGGAACAACAGACAATAGACCCAACCCGGTGGATGTTGATGGTCTGACAGGCGGGGTGAAAGCAATTAGTGTAGGCGAGGGCCATTCCTGTGCTCTTACCTCGGGTGGTGGAGTAAAGTGTTGGGGATTTAATAGTGATGGTCAGCTTGGTGATGGAACGACAGACGAAAGACACATCCCGATAGACGTTAGTGGGTTGACGAGCGGGGTGAAAGCAATCAGTGCTGGTGGAAAACATACCTGCGCGTTGACCAATCAAGGGAAAGTGAAGTGTTGGGGTGGTAACGAAGATAGCAAATTAGGGGATACCACGATAATCGATCGGCATACACCAGTGCTTGTGGGAGAGCTGAGCACCGGGATGAAAGCCATCAGTGCAGGTGATCATCATACTTGTGCCCTTTCCGCAGGAGGTGCAGTGAAGTGTTGGGGGATGAATGATTTAGGCCAATTAGGTGATGGGACGACAACCCGTCTTCTCCCCCCGGTAGATGTTGTCGGACTAACCAGTGGGGTAGTTGAGGTTAGCGCAAATTATCAATATACCAGTGCGCTTACCAATACCGGCGGGGTCAAATATTGGGGGAATAGATTCTCTGGATCAAACGATCCAGGTGATAACTTTGAGAACACAAATAAAAGCATTCCGGTAGATATTGAAGGGTTAACCAGTGGAGTGCAAGCAATCAGTACCGGAAAATATCACACCTGTGCAGTCACCGAAGCAGATGGAGTCAAATGTTGGGGATATAATGGTTTAGGTCAATTGGGTGACGGGACGACAGACGATAGTCTCACCCCGGTAGATGTTGTTGGGTTGACTGATACAGTAATTACTGATATATCTGCAGGGGATGACCACACCTGTGCCTTAACCGTTGAAGGAGAAGTAAAGTGTTGGGGAAAAAATGTGTCTGGTCAGTTGGGTAATGGGGAGACGACTAATAGCAGTACCCCTGTGGATGTCATTGGGTTAACCGATGTGGTGGTTGTTGATATATCTGCAAGTGCTTATCACACCTGTGCAGTCACCGAAGCAGGAGGGGTAAGGTGTTGGGGAGGTAATGGTGATGGTCAATTGGGGGATGGGACTGACACTAATCGTACCACCCCTGTGGATGTGGATGTGTTAACCAGTGGGGTAATTAACGTAAGCACTGGGGAGAATCACACCTGCGTTATCACCGACACAAATGGGGTCAAGTGTTGGGGAGATAATTCACGAGGTCAGTTAGGAACTGGGGACAATAAAAGTAGTAGAGTACCAGTAACTGTTTCTGGTTTTACGGATGTTGGTGAGGGTGCGATTAAAATTAGCGCTGGAAATCTACACACATGCGTGGTTACTTCAAACGGGACTGTCATGTGTTGGGGGGATAATTGGGACGGTCAGTTAGGCAATTGGGCAAATGAATACGAAAGCAATGTTCCATTGGAAGTGGTTGGATTATCCAGCGATATGAAAACAGTCAGCGCTGGAACGAATCACACCTGTGCAATCACCGATACGAATGGAGTCAAGTGTTGGGGTGATAATACAAGTGGTCAGATAGGCTGGAAACAGCTTTGGTTTCCAGTGGATGTCATCGGGTTTGTGGAGAAGTTTATTATTTATATGCCCATGATCGACCGATGATAGCTTCCTGGAAGGGTACCACAATTTCAAGTTGTTAAATCAAAATTAAATAGTATAAAAAACATGAGGTAACGGTAAATGCTACTTTGCCGGTTATCTCATCTTTAATGGGTCTTCTTCTTTATATTTGACCTACTACACTACTGAAAATACTCCATAAATTTATTCTTGGCGTCATTGTTAGCGTAATCCAGCACATCTTCCGGGTAGCCGGGCAGGCGCGTCAGCGTGCCTTCTATGGAGAACGAGAAGCCTTCTCCGCTGAGTTGAATCGTGACTTTGCGTTGGGCATTTACTTCCGATCCGTCTTCTTCAACATGCACAACGTAGTTTACATCAAATGCATCTCCATCCCCGGAGGTGTTCTGATAATCTACTTTCTCCCCTTGAATCCCTTGTGCTTTGGCATCCAGATACACATTTTTTGCAATAGCCACTGTGCTGCCTTTGGCCACGGGCATATCCTGCGTGAGAGGTTTCGGATTGCCCTCCTCATCCGGTATTGAATAATCTGTCCAGGCTTTATCATCGGTCGTGTTCAGAAAAATCGCGAAGTTGTCGTTGACGGCTTCCCCACCTGCATCAAACTGAATCGCCACTGGGGCATCCCCAAAGGTCTCTTTGATGTATTCTTCCGCATCAATTGTGGTTTTTATCCACAACCCACCCTGGTATGCTCCGGCGACCACCCGGTTGTCGTTTGAATCGACTTTGTCAAGGTAGATTTCAACTTCATAATCGGCATTATAGCCTGGTGCCAGCTCCATCCGATACGTCCCGGAAGCTTCAATCACGTAGATGCTGGGGTCGTATAAGTTGCTTTTGGTTTCCGATTGCTGTTCCGGATCCTGTTCGGTATTTGCATCATCATCAGGCTTTTCCGGGTTCTCTGGCACATTGGGTGCTGCGTCCAGCGGCTCGTCAGTTGGTTCCTGAACCAGCCCAATAGCACTGGTTGGCGTTTGAGCAGTTTCCGGCTCAGGAGGTGATTGTTTTCCACCACAAGCAGAAAACAAAACAACAATGAACAGACAAAGCACAACAGTTACTTTTTTCATAAGGGTTCCTTTTGGATTTATCTCTATTCGATGTGATCTCTTTGCAAAGATGGTGTAGGGATTTCTTAACACAAAAAACTCACTAAAATATCCCGGAACAAGGTGGATCTAAAGGTTCTCAAATTTCTGGGCCATTGATGATTTTCAATAATTATTATACAAACATTATTCAGAATGAAAAGCAAAAATCTGAAATGGTTTTCAGATTATAATCATGCCTATGATTGTTATCTCCGATATGATGGGTACACTCACCACTGGTTCCCCGATCCTGGGTTTGCTGGACTGGATCAAGGTACACCAAAGCAAGAAGCAGGCACGCTGGTTGACAGCATCCATGCTGCCGAGTTATCTGCTGGTTAAAATTGGATTGATCGATCCGCAACCCTGGGGACAGGGCTTGATGATCAAAAGCCTGACCTGGTTGAAGGATATGGATGAGGAAAAGTTTGCCAAGGCATCGGAGTGGGCAGTTGAACATAACCTTTGGCTGAAGAGACGCAAAGATGTGATTGCCAGACTTCAGGAGCATGTGAAGGCAGGAGCTGAGGTATATCTTGCCAGCAGTGTCGTCGAACCGATTGCTGATGCCTTTGCGAAAAGGATTGGCATTCAGGCGATAGGCTCACCAGTCATGATTGATGACGGCAAAGTGCACTTGAAGGATGGGTTGGTCAAGAGTGAGCGTAAGATTGAGGAAGTGTTGACAAGACTGAATGTTGACAAAGTTGATTATGCCTACGGCGACACCTTCATGGACATTCCCATGCTTGAGAATGCTGTCCATCCGGTGGCGGTGTATCCGGATGAGAGGCTCCATAAAACAGCGATTGCAAATGGGTGGGAGATAATAGCCTTTCGGCCTTGACCCTTTCCAACCAAAATTCCAGTAAAATAAACCTATTCCTTTTCTTGGAGATGGTTATGCCCCCATACACCTGGTTATTATTCGATGCTGATGGAACGTTGTTCGCTTATGACGGCGCGGAGGAAGAAGCGCTGCAGAATGTTTTTAACCATTTTGGTTTGACGTATTCTGAGGAGATTGCCCGAATTTACAAACGCATCAATCAGGTGATGTGGGATCGTTTGGAGAAGCAGACTATCACGCTGACGAACTTGCGCTGGCAGCGGTTTGCGGATTTGTTTATGGAGATTGGTATTGAACAGGATGCCATGGCGTTTAGTGAAACCTACCTTCGCTATCTCGGGCAATCCGCGCACCTGATCCCGGGGACATTGGAATTCCTCGAGAAGTTGGATGGGAAATTCAATATGGCAATCATCACCAATGGTATTACCGATGTGCAGTTATCCCGAATCAGGCTTTCCGGGTTGGATCGGTATTTTCCACATATATTTACCTCGGAAGCTATTGGGGTGTTCAAACCAGCCAGGTCTTTCTTCGATGCGGTTTTTGAAGGAATTGGTCACCCGCCAAAAGATAAGGTGCTGGTAATCGGTGATAGCCTTACTTCGGACATGGCAGGTGGGGTTGGTTATGGATTGGATACCTGTTGGTACAACCCACGAGGGGATGTGGATGAGATGGTATTACCTATCACTTACGAGATCGAGGAGATGAAAGAGTTATTTGATATTCTTGAGATGTAAGGCAATAAATGCTATGTCAAAATGAATTTAACAATGCGGGATGGTTTTAACCATCCCGCATTACTAAATATATAAATCGCGTTTGTTGTACACCCAATAGGCAAAGAGAAGGCTGACGACGACTATCCCAAACGATACGGCCAGATAGGCACCATCCATTTGCCCCGAGCGGAATAAATCTCCCGCGTCGTAATAATGAAAGGGGGTGAAGTGCTTAAGGAATTCAAACTTGTCATTCATTCCTGCAATGACGGACATGAAATAGGTAGTCAGAATGATCCCGACGGCGGTGGACCCGGATTTTTTGTAATCCTTTAAGGCGCACCCCAGCAACAATCCAATCGCCAGAAAAATCAATTCCAACATGAACATAGCCTGCATTTCGAGTGCCAGAAAATCGTAAAACGCCTGGTCGGGGGCATAGGATTGCACAGCCACGATCGAGAACCCCCAGGTGATCAGCACAAACAAAATACAGTTAACCAACGCCGCCAGGGCTTTGGCGGTTACCACACGGCTGCGGGAGACTGGTAATACCAGCGAGAACTCCACGGTTTTATCACGTTCTTCTTTGGAGATGATATCGCTGCCCCACATAGCTGCAGCGATTGCACCCATCAGGCCAAAATAAAGAAACATTAATCCAAAAAAACCGGTCAGGGTAGTTAGATTAAAGGCGTTCATGTTCATCGCATCCATGACAGCCGGGGGCATAGTATCCAGGATTTTCAACATTTCAGGATCACCAGCAAAAGCAGCGAATTTTGATGCAGCGATCATGATCAGAAGGGCAATAATTACGCTCCAGATCAGCAGGGATTTTAAGTTTGATTTTAATTCTCGAAAAAAGATGTTCATGAAATCCCTCCTTAATTTACCGCGTGAATATCACGACGGTTGTAGAGCCTGTAACTCGCTACCAGACAAAGGATGCTGATGAGTACATTGATGATCAACAGCGGGGTGTTGTAGGCGGCATTATCGATAATATAGCCTGGTTCAAGATGTTTGAATGGGGTGATGTATTCCAGTTTCACATCACCAAAGACTCCACTGAAAGCACTCAGCACATATGACCCAAACGCTAATCCCAAGGAATAGGGAGTTACGTTGCGAACCCGTTTGACCAGCAAGGATATAAACAACCCAACGCTGAAGAAAAAGAGTTGTAAGAAAACAACGCTCAGCAGGATTAATATCAGTGTCTGTGTGTCATATTCATAGCCCTTTGCGAATATGGAAATGGCGAGCATAGTGCTAATCCAGAAAACCAATGTGGTCACCAACATACTCGCCAGGGCTGCCATAAGTTTGCTGGTTAGAATTGTTGTGCGGCTGACAGGTCTGGTGAGTAGGAAATCGGCTGTCATTTCATTCTCTTCGATGGAGACCAGGCCGAAACCAAAGTTACCAGCCTGAATGGCCAAACAAAGTTGAATGAAGAGATAGAAAAAGCTGATGTATCCCAGCACGGTGTGGTAGTTCAGGTTGTCCATCCCGAAAGCAATCAACAATTCTTTTGGCATCTTGGAGAGCATCTCGTTCATCATCTCTGCCTGATCGGCAAAA
>CAYSFA010000067.1:0-15103 GCA_964430025.1 uncultured Anaerolineaceae bacterium
CTATCAGATTGGCTACCTGGCGGGTTTCGGCTACTTTAATCAGTTCTACTTTTTCAAGCATGTTAAAGTGATAATATAGTTTACTGGGCGCCAGACCTAATTTCTCTGCAACTTCCTTTACATTGTGCGGTTTCTTTTCCAGCACCTCGAGAATTTGATTTCTTACGGGATCAGCAACCACCTTCAAAGTTTCCAAATCTCGAATAATAAAGACGCCTTCTTTTTTTTCAAGTCCCATCGCAACCTTTTCTTTTATCGCTAAAATTATTTTTAATGATAAAAATAGTTTACAACGTTTAAAAGGTTTTGTCAAGACCTATTTTTATGCATCCTCTTTGTCACTCACCTTCTCCAACCACCCCAAGATCTTCTCTCGAATTTCGATGCGATAGCGATAAATAATCCCCGCCAGGAGAAGAAACACAAATACAAACACGATCCACTGCCATAATTCGAAGGATTGTGCCTGAGAGCCAATCAGATTGGCCACAAACACCCCAGGCAAGCGACCGATCATTGCCAGCAGTATCAATTCTAAAATGGGTATGGGAGTAAGTCCTGCCAGGAAGCAAATGGCGTCATCTGGTAAAAAAGGAAAAAGAAACACCAGGAAAATCACCAATGATCCGCGCTTCTCCACCAATCGGTCAATTCGCTCAATCGAAGATTGATCAACAAAGCGTGCCATTAATGGTCTGCCGAATTTACGGGTCAGCACCATAACCGAAACGGAACCAATCAGTAAACCGATCATGCTATACAATGTTCCAAGCCAGGGACCAAAGAGAAGCCCATTGACTGCATCGATTGCCGTACCAGGAATTGGTGCCGTCATCACCTGTAAGATATGCAGCGAAATTGTGATCAGCGGTGCCCACCTGCCCCATTTCTGTAATGTCATCGCCAGCTGTTCCTGATCTCGCAGCAGCAATCCCACCGGGCTATTCCATAGGAGGATCAAACCTACTACTAAAATAACTACAACCACCAACCAGATCCAACGTGATTTCATGATTAAATTCTAGCACTTGCTGAGGAAGAAGCGAATAACTGATTTTCTGATATTTATATTGGCAGATACTCTTCTAAATTTTTACTCCCTAACGCGATCTTAACCGCTGCCATGGCGTGATGGTAGGTCGTGTCAAAAATGGGTAGGGGGACGTCCTCCGGTTTGATTAATAAACCAATCTCTGTACATCCCAGAATGATCCCCTGCGCTCCTTGTTGCGCCAGATTTTGAATAATTCTCTGATAGGCATCTCGCGAATCAGGCAGAATTTTCCCCATCACCAATTCATCATAAATCACCCGATGTACGATATTTCTTTCCTCCTGTGGAGGAATTACCACCTCGACTTGATGAGCTTTGATGCGCTGAACATAAAAATCCTGTTCCATCGTAAAACGAGTTCCTAACAAACCCACTGACTGAATGCCCTGACTTTTAATTTCCAGCATGACCGCGTCAACAATATGCAGAATAGGAATTCCCACCGCAGCCTGAACTTCATCGTACATTTTATGCATGGTATTTGTGCATATAACCATTAACTCTGCACCGCCTTTTTCAAGCCTTTGTGCTGCATCAATCAATAAATCTGTTGCCTTATTCCATTCACCACTACTTTGCAATTCTTCAATTTCTGCAAAATCTACCGAGTAAAGCAGACATTTGGCAGAGTGGAACCCACCTAATGCTCGTTTCACAGCCTGATTAATCAGACGATAATATTCCAAGGAGGATTCCCAGCTCATTCCTCCTAATAATCCAATTGTCTTCATGGCTTTAGTCTTTTTTGGTAATCATCACCGGTCAAAGAAAAATACAACATATCAGTCAATTCACCATTATCATGCCTGCGTTCGAAATTACGAAAAGTGCCTTCAAACTCATACCCGGCTCTCTTTGCCACCGATTGGGAACGTAGATTGGCGATATCACATCGGATTAGGATTCGATTGGCATTCATAGTCTCAAACCCGAATTTAGTGATCCGATTTACCGCTTCAATCACATATCCTTTGCCTTCATATCCCGTTCGTATCCAATATCCTATTTCAAAAGAGGGAACCTCCCAATTTTGAACATGCAAGCCACTACAACCGATCAACTTGTTTTCACCTTTATGGATCAGGAATAACATCATGTCCTCTCGTTTAATAAAGCGGGAATATTGTTGGCGAACATATTCTTCACGTTCTTCCACACTACTTTCACTCTGAGCCCAGGGGAACCAGCGTTTTAATCGTGGGTAGGAATCAAGGTATGCTTCTTGTAAGATCGCCCCATCGCCTGGTTTTGGAACACGAATGAGCAGGCGTTCACTTTCAAAGGATTCTGGAATTTCTAATAAAATTGGTTTCATTTAAACCCTCGCTTTGATGGAGATATACATATTCTACAACAATTCACCGGCTCATTTCCTCATGAATAGCGGATTAAACAAAAAAACCTGCAAGTGCTCAAACAACCTGCAGGCCTGTCAACAATTTTATTCTCATCCTCCTGTCATAACAGAAACCAGGGTCAGACGGTCACCATCATTTGGATGTTGATCCATAAAAAATACCGGATCATTCATCTCGTCATTGATGATAAAGAGATTTGAACTCAGAAAGGTTTTTTTATCTGGTGCTATCAAAATATTGACCAACCCCGGATGCAATTCTGCCAGTTTTTCCACTACATCATGGTAGGTGTCCTGTTCGCTGAAATCCAATTCAATTTCAGAAGCACCAGCAATATCTTTCGCCACGCCAGTAAGTTCAATGATTAACTTAACCAATTTTTTCGTTTCCATAAACACTATCTTAAAGAAGAATTGGTTTTAAGCAAGCAGTTTTATAATCAACAATCCTACTTGATCGCGAAAATCAACAAAATGAATCCTAATGACGGACCTGCCCACCAATAATCCACCAACATTTGTGGTAATGCTAAATTAGGGTAATTTTTGAACACAACTCCTGCCAACATTAACGCGATTGAAACGACAACCAGTGCCCAGCTTCTCACTTCAATATTTGGTCTGCCTTTTTTGGCTTCAATCTCGGCCATTCGATCTTTTTGCCTTTTTCCTTTTGGCATGCGCATCACTTCTGCCATTTCTTCCTGTGCAAGACGGCGTTTACGACCACGCAACATTGCAACCCAAAAATAAAATATTATTGCTGCAAAAGTAGTGATTGCATATCCAATTTCAAATTCAAATTTCATAAACTGGGTACCTCAAAGTTTTTCCAAATTTTTGTTAACACTTTCTCATAAAAATCATTCAGGTTGGGTAATGGCCCATCTCCATAGCGAACATAACGGATATGTCGTGTAATTTCTCCATAATTCGTGCCAGTTGGGCTGGCATCCGATGGAACATATTCCAAAACAAATATTCTCGTATTTGGTAAACGCACCGGCCATCGTTTTTGTGGTTCTTCAATGAAAGCCATAAAATAACACTCATAATAGTTCTTCGGCTCTGGTAATGTCAATAAAGCAATTTTGGATTTTTTCTCAGGAATTTCTTTAATGAGGTATGTCACTTTTTCAAACGGATCCGAATCATCCATTCCCAGACGAACCCCCATATGATTCCACCAAAATTCCAGAAATTTCAAGCCATCCTTTTCAAGATATTTGAAAAATTCTTTTGTCTGACTGTGGAAAATATTCGGCAAGGCCTCAAAAGTGTAATTAAAATGTTGGCTACGTTTTTTATCCATTCGTTATGCTCCATGTCATCTTTTTGTATATTCACGTCGGAAAAATTGATCAAAAGTGGTTGGTTGCCTACCTAATAACCAGGTTAATTGATTGGGATTGCCGATAAAGTCGTTCTCTTCATAATATTCAAACATCTTGAGCAATGTATTCACGGCGTAATCGGATAATCCGGCTTTACGGGCATCATTTTCCCATTTTGAGCGATCAAGGGTTCCTGCTAATATCAATTTTCCAGTAACACTACTTACCGTGTTGGCTACATCCAGTGCGGATAATCTCTCACTGGAAGACAATTCATAAATCGCATTTTCATGTCCTGATTCTGAAAATATCTTAACCACTACTTCAGCCAGATCATGAAGGTCAATCATACTGGACTTTGAAGACGTCGAATATGGGATTTGATATTCTCCGGATTTTAACATCTTGTCCAGATATCCCAGAACATTCTGCATATAAGCAGCTGGTTCGTAAATGGCATTTTCATCCGAAACAGTTGATCCTCCACCCGCATCTTATTCCAATGGTGAGGCATTGCTTCCACTTGCGGATGTAAAACAGAGTGATAAACAAAATGTTTCAAATGATTCTTTCGTGCTAATTGAATCATCAATTTTCCAATTTCTAATTCTTGTGGATGCATGTTCGGACAAATATGATAGATTGCAGTTGTGCCAAAAAAAGTCTGATCCAGAGTTGTTTCATCCAGCAAATCTGCCACGATCACTTCTTTTGCACCGACATTCTTCAATTCAGAAACCTGGTTTTCTTTATGGACAACAGCACGGATATCAAAACCTCTATTGGACAATGATTCCGTGATCGTTCTTCCAGTTTTTCCAGAGGCACCAGTTACTAAAATCAAACCAAACTCCTCGTTTTTCATTTCACTTAAACAACCAGAACTCTTTTGAATGAACCTATTCAAGAGAATCTTGGTTCTTCAAGTCAATTATAAATGATTGTAATTCTCAACCTGGAATTTTTTTCATAATACTCCCGACGCCTGAGCATCGACGTCGGGAGTATCGTGGGGTGACAGGTTTGCACACCTGCTCACCTGTGCATTTACCCGTCACATGAAACTTCTACTACTTATTTACCTGCGTTGGGGTCAACAGTCTTTGGAGGCTTGAAGAATACCAAGATGAGGTTCAACAAAATACCAACTACTGCACCGGTAGCAATCGCCGGCCAACCACTTGGGAAAACACCCTGGAGTGCTGGAACTGGTAAGAATCCACCGGGGAAGCCGATGTTACCACCAATACCAATGATCAAAATGGCAGCACCAATTGCTAATTGACCTGGATCAAACAGGTTCACTTTCTCAGCAATCATCAGTGCAATACCCTGCATACCGATCACACCATACAGGTAGATAGCTAAACCACCAACCACGGCGGTTGGGATGGTTGAAACCAGATCTGCTAATGGGCCAATGAAACCGAGCAACATGGAGATGATACCGGCCGTAATCAAAACTGGGCCTGAGTAGTTACGGGTAATAACCATCAATGAGTTGTTCTCACCGTAGTTTGTACCAGCGGTTGAACCGAAGATACCATTCACCAAGTCATTCAAACCATCAAGCATAAGGTTGAGGCCAATGAATTTGCTTAAGCCATAGCGTTCTTTACCAAGTTCATCTGCAGTATGATCAACATACAGAGCGATCTGATAAAGGTGAGCGGTCGATTCTGGAATTGTGGCAATCGCCATAATACCAATACCAAACATCACTGTCAAAGTCATATCACTGCCGAAGTTCGGGAATGTAATTTGGGGTGCTCGTACTAATGCTGAGGTGAAGGCACCTTCCCAGTTTACTAATCCCAAAGGAATCGCAACCAAATAACCAACGATTGTTGCCAACAGAATTGGAAGCATGGAGATGAATCCCTTACCCTGCAGATAAACTGAGAGTAAGAAGGCAGCTAATAATGTCACTACTGCTGCAGCCCACCATTTCAAGTCACCAGTTAGGATACCACCAGAGACACCACTGGCCATCTGTAATGCGGTTGCACCTAAGCCAATACCAATTGTACAGGCTACAGGACCGGTAACGATTGGAGGCAATACTTTATCCAAAGCTTCTTTACCACCGGAATAGCGGATGATTAAACCAACGATGATGTTGATGACACCAGTGGCGATAAAACCAGTCTGCACGATTGAAATTAATTCAGGATCAGCAGGAACGCCAAAAGTTGGGGTGGTGATTGCTGTTACAGCAGCAATATAAGCAAAGCTGGAGCCGTAATACAAGGGAATGAATTTTCCCATTGATAATTTAGCGCCAACCAAAGCTATAACAGTACCAAAACCAGTGATGGTCAAGACTGTGCTAACAGGGAAACCCATTAACATTGCGCAAAGAACAGTCGCCGGGAACATGGTAATGACGTGCTGGAAGCCCAACAATACCATTTGCCCAAAAGGCGGACGATCATTTGGTAAATATGCTACTACTTTTGATTGAGTTGCCATACGAGTCTTCCTCCCTCTAAAGGAATTTAGAATAATAAAAATAAGTTTGATAGGTTGATTCGATTGGAACCCGTCCCATTACACAATTGGATTTTTTCTCTCCTCCAAAAATTGTTGATTGGGGTGTTCCGAGGGAAACAATTTGGGGAATTTTAGGGGTACTCTCTGCCTTTATAAAACCTCCTTTCAATCCTCTTCAAACCTCAGCCAATAATGATTACTGAATGAAGATTAGGTCTATGCTCCACAGCTTTTTAGAACAAAAGCTAGCAGAATAATAGCAGCGACGACGGGGATAATGTAGAATACCATTTTTGTTTCTGCTGCCATGTTTTCCGTCTTCAGCATATCTTTTGCAACTTCTTTCGCAAATTCTGCTTCTGTGGGTGCTTTGAAATCTACTACCTCTGTGCCGCTTTCTTTTGCAGCTAACCGGGCAGCCAAAGCCTTATCTAATGTTTCGAAACCGGTTCGAATCATACTTTTTGCAACGCTGTCGATCATGCGTTGTCCAACACTGGCTAAAGCACCACCAATATTGACTTCACCTTCATAGCCCATTAATGTGGTGCCATCTTCTTGTTCTTTGAAAGTTACATTACCAATACCATTCAAAAATCCTGGTGCACCTTTTCCGCCGCCTTTTAAGGTTAAGCTTTCGGGTTCAACAACATTTTCTAACTGCATTTCACCAGAGAATGCACCAGAAACTGGGCCAACACGAACGTTCATATCAAATTTATATTCGTTCTCGTTAACCATTTCCATTTTTTGGGCACCGGGCAAGGCACTCGCTAGCACATTGGGATCATAGAACATTTCCCATACGGCTTGACGGGGACCATTAAAAACATGAGTACCTTCGATTTTCATTACAACTTCCTCCAATAATTAAATATAGATAAATTTCCAGGGTATAGTGAAAGGCGCTTAAGCGCCTTTCGCCTTCTGAACATAGTGATAAAGTTTGCTTGGGTTGATAGAAGATTCTGTAATGAACATATCTCCAACCTTAAGCGCATCTTCAAGTGCTTGCATGAAACAAGCGGGGGTAGGAATTGCTCCTGCCTCACCAACACCTTTGACTCCCAATGGGTTGAGTGGAGATTTGGTGTGAGAGTGAATTACTTCAAATTTTGCTGGCATATCACTGGCTTGTGGGAATAGGTAGTCCATGAAGGATGCGGTTACTAATTGACCATATTCATCATAAACCAAATTCTCGTAAAATGCTTCCCCGATTCCCATTTGTAAACCACCATGGATTTGACCATCAACCACCATCGGGTTTACAGGTTGTCCACAGTCATCGGTGATTACCAATCGCTCAATTTTCGCTTTTCCAGTCTCAGGATCAACATCCAGGATCATTCCCAAACAACCAAATCCTGTAGCTCCGTGGGGAGGACCATAATAAGAAGCAGCTTCCAAACCAGGTTCCATACCTGGTTCCACCGTTCCACGGGTCGGGTTACTACGCATTGCTAATTCACCAAGTGAGATGAATTTCTCAGGAATATCTGCCACACGGACAACACCATCAGCCATTTCCAATTCCTCAACTGGAGCCTCGAGTAATTTGGCTGCAAGGTTTAATGCTTTTTCTTTGACTTTCAAGGATGCATTGTGAATGGCGGTTCCGACCAGGGTAATACCACGGCTGGCAAAAGCACCTACACCCCAGCCCCATTGGCCTGAGTCACCGGTAACAACATCCACATCAGTCACCTTCACGCCCAAATTATCAGCGGCGATTTGAGCAAATGTGGTGTAATGTGCCTGACCCTGGTTACTGTAAGCAGTGATGACACTGACTTTTCCAGTTACACCGACCATTACTTTACAACCTTCATAAGGACCAACGGCAGTCCCTTCGGTAAACATTGCAATACCAATTCCCTTATATTTGCCTTCCGCGCGGGCTTTGGGTTGGATCTCCTTCTTGAATTTATCATATTCGATGCCTTCAAGAGTTTTTTCCAAAGCGTATGGATAATTTCCACTATCCAAAACACCTTCCACAAAATCCTGTCCAATGATTCCTGTTCGCAGTGGAAATTCTTCAGGTTGTAATAAGTTCTTTCGGCGAATTTCAGCTTTGTCCATTCCTAATTCTTTAGCTGCTGCGTCAAGCAGGCGTTCCATTACAAACACACCTTGCGGACGGCCAGCGCCACGTACGGGAGTTACCACCATTTGGTTGGTAAATACCATCTTGATTTGAGTGTAGAAATTTTCAACTTTGTAATTAGACACAGTATGTGTCTGAGTGTTCAATGGAACGGTCATTCCGTATGGGTTGTATGCTCCAGTATTGTGGTAGAAAACATCTTTTACACCTAGAATTGTGCCATCTCTCTTAAGAGCAATCTCCGCGAAATGCAATTGATCACGCTCGGAGGTGGTGCCCAGAAAGTTTTCACGGCGATCTTCGATCCATTTTACTGGTCTCTTAAGTTTCATTGCGATCCAGGGGATCACTACGTCATCAATTTGAGATGACATAATCTTAGGACCAAAACCACCGCCAATGGCGGGGTTGATCAATCGCACCTGATTTTCCAAAAGACCTAAATATTTGGCGATGCTATTACGCATTGGGATAGGACCTTGAGTGGTTGCCCACACAGTTAATAAGCTCAGATTCTGATCCCAATTGACGACGATACCACGGTTTTCCAGTGCTGCACCAGCAACACGGTTCACCAATAATCTTTTCTTTACAACAACATCAGCTTCTGCGACTGCTTTTTCCCAGCTACCAGCTTGCTGGATCACATCCGCTGCCAGGTTTGATCCAAGATCTTCATGAACTAAGGGGGCATCAGGTTCTAAGCATTTTTCCAAATCACCAATATAGGGTAAAAGTTCAACGTCGAGATCAATTAAATCTAGTGCATCTTCTGCAATATAGCGGCTCTCGGCTACGACAACTGCAACAGGTTCACCAGAATAACGGATTTTGTTTTTAGCAATACATTCTAATGGTCGAGCGTGGAAGATAGCCCCTTTAATCACTGATGGGGGAGGAACCTGTAAAGGTCCTGGTCGCCAGTAATCTCCCAGATCTTCTGCTGTATAAACAGCTACAACGCCTGGTAATGCTTTTGCTTGTTCTACATCAATCTTGTTGATTTTTGCATGCGCAAAATCGCTGCGTTTGATGGCAACATGTAACATCCCTGGCAAATTAATATCATCAATAAATGTTGAATTTCCGGTCAATAAACGCGGATCTTCATTTCTCTTTATTGATTGTCCTACGAGTTTTTCTTTTTCAGCCACGTTTCACCTCTCTTCTCTCTTAGTGCGCAGCCATCTTCTTTGCCGCTAATTGGACAGCTTTCACGATATTTTCATATCCTGTGCAACGGCAGAAGTTTCCATCAATAGCTTCGCGAGCTTCTTCGGCGGTTGGATTCGGGTTTCCTTCAAGATATTCAACAGTTGTCATCAAGAAGCCAGGTGTACAAAAACCGCATTGTAAAGCGTGTACATCGGAGAAAGCTTCCTGAATGGGGTGCATTTTTTCCATGGTACCCAGAGATTCAACAGTCTTAATGTCTGATCCATCCACCATCACGGCAAACAATGTGCAGGAGCGTGCTGTATGCCCATCCACCAAAACGGTGCAGGCACCACACAACCCATGTTCACAACCAACATGTGTTCCTTTTAATCCAAGGTCATGTCGGATAAAATCGCTTAACAACAATCTCGGTTCAACTTCACGTTCATATAACGTTCCATTTACAGTGATTGCTACTTTAACTTTTTGTGTCATCGTTTCCTCCTACTTCCTTGCCCGTTGAACGGCTTCGGTGAGTGCACGACGTACCAAAACATGAACCAGATTTCGGCGATACTCTTCTGTTCCATGAATATCAGTGCCAGGATCACATTCATTTTTGGCTACGTAAGCTGCTACTTCTTCTATCGCTTCGGCGGTAGGAACCTGCCCAGCCAATATTTCATTTGGTTTATTTGCGAGTAACGCTGTTTCTCCGACGCTGAATAAAGCCACACGTGCTTCTTTCACTTTATCGGATCCATCCAACGTTACGGTACTGATCACAGCAGCTTGTGCATATCCACCTTTTTGACGAGAAATCTGCTGATAGCTAGCACCGGTTTTCGGTGCCATCGGTGGTAATACTACTTCAGCTAACATTTCTTCGGGTTCCAACACTGTCATGAATGGTCCCATAAAGAAATCAGTGGCTTTCACCCAGCGCTCACCTTTATTGGATAATATTTTTAGGTTTGCGTCCAATAACAAAACGGCCGCGGGTAATTGTGCAGCTGGGTCAGCATGGGCAATTGCACCACCAAATGTGCCGCGATTGCGAATTTGTTTGTGTGCAATATGTTGAATAGTTGTGACTAAAATTGGAAACCGTTCGGCAACCAATTTATCTTGTTCCACAACCGTATCACGGGTCATGGTTCCAATCGCCAAACCACCCTCAGCGGTTGGTTTTACGTAAGACAATTCTTTGACCTTGTTCAGATCAACGAGAGCTGTGGGGCGAGCCATGCGAAAATTCATCGCAGGGATCAAACTTTGCCCTCCAGCCAGCACTTTACCAGAGTACCCGAGTTCTGCCAATTTATCGACAGCCTCTTCTACACTGGTAGGAGCATAATAATCAAATGGAGCTGGCTTCATGTAGACTTTACCTCCTGGAATAATGAGTGAAAAACTTCACACGTAAGAATTGAAAAAAAGAGATTTTGAAGTTCTTTTGATACCAATTTTAATTGTTTCAAATGATACAAATAACCGATTTTCACACCTAATTCATGGTTATTCAATCGATTTAACCAAAAAAACAATCCAGAGGATTTTTTCTCTGTTGAAATTTCTGAATAATTTGAGTTAAGTGTTTTTTGGGAAAAATAGGTTGTCTGCATTCGATCAACAATGATTCTGTGACACTCGATCTTTGCTCAAATCATCCATTCTAAGTTAATATGACTTCTATTGACAAAAGAATTTGGAAGATTTAATAAACTTATTTTAATTTAAAATATTAATTTGAGCAACCTGTCACCACGATAATATTATTACAGCTGCCCCTCAAAAAATCAAGTCCCTGAGGGGCAGCAGTTTTAAATGACATTTATCCTTCTGCGAAAGCTACGAAACGACCCCAGCATGATTCAAGTTCCATACCTTTTTGTACAAAACAACCGATATAGTATCGACCACTGGGTAGATCAGCAAGTTCCCAACCAAGATTCTCAGCATGGACAATCCGTTTCGGGAAGAGATTTAAGTGCATATCCTGATAGTATTGATCTAAAGGATACATTTCATCCCAATCTTTACCAAAGTCTCTCTTCAATTTTTCATTTGCTTCTTCGAAAGTCTTTGGATGCCAGATTCTCTGAATGGTGTTCATTGGGTGGTCAGCGGCTACACAGTCCACACCAATCCATTTGATCTTCTTCTTGATTGCCCAAGCTGCAAAGTCTGGTGATGGACCTGGGTGTTTGATCATATAACGGAATTCATCTGAATCCGGGCTCTTCCATCCAAGTTTGTACCAACCTGTCTTGATAACCAGAATATCGCCTTCTTTCAAATCTACTACAGATTCGATCATCTCAGGAGTATAAACACTGGAATTGCTGACAAGATGCGAAATATCTGCGATTACGCCTGGGCCAACCCACTCTTCCAATGGAACCTGACCGATGGTGCGGCCATTGGGATAGAAGTGAATTTCGCCGTCCATGTGAGTTGCCAGATGGATGGAAGCATTACAAATGGAACCATTGCGGGCCATTCCAAAGTGTGCACCACCAACGCGTTTGAAGTATTTTACTGAAAGTGGTTCATAGTTTGCCCACTGAGGAGATTGGACACTGAAAGGTACTGTGAGGTCAAACATTTTTGCTTTTTCAAGTTCTGCATAGAACTCTTCTTCGGGCATCCAATCAGGAGCCTGGTATGCTGCAACACGTGCCCAAGCAGTTTCAACTTCCATGTAAGGAATTGGCTGACAGGTGATCCATGCTCTTTGATTCTTTAACTCATTAACCTGACCAACGATGGATTCCACAAATAATACGTGATTCTTGGGTAAAGTGAGATGAGTCATCTCATAATACCAATCCTGTGGGTACATTTCATCCCAGGTTTTGCCGTATTTAGCTTTTAGTTTTGCTTCTGCTTTTTTGAATTCATTTTCATGTAAGCGGCGAATGGGGGTGTTCATGGGGTGTTCAATCGTACCGCAATCAACACCAACCCATTTTAATTTCTTGTCCAATACCCACTGGAAGAATTCCGGGGATGGGCCAGGATGGCGAACGAGGAAACCAAATTCTTTGGATTCAACGCCACCTTGGGCTTTTTCGTTATAAACTGGTGGTTTGTCCCATGAATAGCGGTTGTATCCGGTATTGATGATGAGGATGTCGCCTTCTTTTACATCAACAACTTTTTCAATCATTTCTGGAGTATAGATGCTGTAATCCTCGACCATACTGGAGATATCAGCAACCACACCGACACCACTTAAATCTTTCAAAGGAATATCAGCAATTATGCGTGCCCCTGAATGGTAAGCAGTCTCACCAACCAGATGGGTACCAACTGTGTTACTCCAGTTCAAAATCTGACCATTAGCGCCAGCTCCACCACCAAATGCACCGGTAACTCGTTTAAAGAAATGAACCTCTAAAGCTTTGTCTCCGGGAAATGGGGGCGTGAAAATGCTGCAGCTCTGAGTCAGATCATACAACTTGGCATCTGCCATCATCTTAATAAATTTTTCACGATCCATTGTTCCCTCCATATAAAGGTAATGTATAGAAATGTAGATTTGATAAATAGAAAGGGTATTAATAAAGGTTATCTCACGGCGGTTCCGTGAGATAACCAGTCAACTCACTTATATGTTGTACTTTTCAGCAAAAGCTACCAGTGCATCCTCAAAACATTTCATAGGTGCACTGACAACACCAGCACCAACCTGACCAACACCGGGGTCTTTATGTGCTACACCAGTATTGACACGTGGGGTCACTGTGGTTTCAACAACTTTGCGAATATCAACACCAACTGGGGTTCCTCGGAAATCAAGGAAGGGGATGGTGAAGTGTTTGTGTTCGCCAAAGGTGATCTCGTACATATCCAGTGTGGTGTTGATGGCATCGCGTGGGGTACCACCAATGAATGTAACCAGGGCGGGTGCTGTCGCCATGGCAAAACCACCAATACCAGCAGTTTCGGTGATTACACTATCACCGATATCCGGGCAAGCATCATCTTCGGTGAATCCGGGGAAATACAGGGATTTGACTTTTGGTGCAGGAGCAATGAACCACTGATCACCTAAACCACTGACGCGAATACCCCAATCGGTGCCATTACGTGCCATCACTGTCACGATAGTTGACCCTTCTATTCCATGTCCAGCCTGAGCCATGGTCTTACAACCAGCCATCACAGGGTTGAGGATGGAAAGGGCATTTTCGCCAAGAAATTTTACAATTTCGGAAGCAACTTGTTGATCTGCTGTAGTTTTAATAATGTAAGGAGCTAACAGGTTGGTATAAATCAAGGAAGCGGCATCCAAACGATTATGGCCATCATCACCCATATGCAAAGCTTTGGCCAATAAGGTGCGCAAGTCCAGACCACCCATCGCTTTCAAAGCACGATCGACTGCAGGTCCGAGCACTTCATTGAGCCATATCATGCGATCTAAAACTTCCTGGCTGTAGGCACCCATGCGTAATACTTTTCCACGACCTTCGTTCATACCAGAGAAAGCTTTGTAACCATTTGTTGTATTTTCAACAACATAAACCATCATTGAGGGGGATATCACACCAGCCATTGGGCCTGTGGAATCATAATGGTGGCAAGGTGCAAATTCGATTTCACCAGCTTTTAATTTTGCTTCGGCTTCTTCAGGGGTGCTTGCTTTACCTTCTATTAACATGGCACCGATCATTGCACCGCGCACTGGGCCGGACATTCTTTCCCAGGTAACAGGAGGACCAGCATGCAGGAATAAATTGTCTTTCATCCCTGGAATTACATCTTTAGCTCTGGCAACCCCCACGATTGTGGGACGAGCTTCCATCATGGCATCAATGGCTTTTTGATTTGCCTGATCAATATTAATTGTCATTTCTTAACTCCTTTTACTTTTTGTCTTTTGCTACGCTATCTTGACTAGGCGAATTTTTTCATTCGCTCAAGAATAGCAGCTAATTTCTCATTACCACCAGCAGGTGGCTTCCATTCAACATGTACTGTTGGTACTTCTTGTTTGACCAAATCTTCTGCAAAAGATTCCAAACCAACGTTGATAGCCTGCAATTCTTTATCTAAGGTTCCAAGATCGATTGGTGTGAAGACATATTCTTCTTCTTCAGCAGCAGTCAATGCACGTAAGATGCTACCAGCAAAGCGGATCACTTCTTCATTGCTGGAGGAAACCCAGGCACCACCGGCACGCATTTTCTCGATTTGATCATCAAGATTCTGCGGATCTTCGTCAGTTCCTGTTGCGACAACAACAACTTCCAGATACCGACCATCTTTGGCAGCGATTTCTTTGGCTTTTGCAACAGCCGGGCCTAACTCGCCAGCCGGATCGGGATGTGAACCAAAACCAATGACCACATCCAACATGATCACTGCAACTTCGGGATCTTTTGCTTCTTCCAACAATCGTCGGATTCGCATTTCGTTATCCATCATGGGATGCAAGCGGCCAACAGTGAATTCATCTTCACCCAAGTCAACAATGGTGTGCTCTTCACTGGTGAGTGAATCTTTGAGTTTATTTTCTTTATTAATTGGAGCGTTTGCCCAAACACGACCAACATAATCTTCCAAAAGGAATTGTGCTTCGTATGCCA
>CAYSFA010000068.1:0-15035 GCA_964430025.1 uncultured Anaerolineaceae bacterium
AACTGGAGAACAACGATGATCAACTCCTGGAGTGCGAGAGTATCCAACCAATTCAGGTTTATACTGGGAAGCCATTGGGTGGACAATTTCCTGTCCGGCGTGTTGTTGTCTCTAATGGTGGTGGTCCTGGGGAAGGCGGGCTGGGTCTGGAATCCCCCTTCACTGGTTGGTTTTGTGGTAGCTGGGGCTATTTTGGGTTTTTGGGCAGGCAAAACGCGTTGGCCGTTGGTTCTCTTATTCATCTATATTCTGATTGTTGGGTTTGTTCTCGGTATGCAAACCATAGCCAAACTGGTCATCCCCGGAATCAACTCCTTCTGGATTTGGCTGGAGTATAGTAACTGGCAGATCTTCCTTTTCCTCGAGCGCCTTCAAGGGTGGTTGGAAGTGGTACGGGCGGGGAACGTCATGTATGATCAAGGGTTCTGGCAATTTCTCTTAATTTTAGGTAGTTGGTTATCTACTGCCTGGTTGGTGATATGCTTACAGCGGAAAAATAATCTAACGATAGGATTGGTTCCACTGCTTTTTGTGATTGGGTATGTCATTCATCAGGATCACAAACCAATTTTTCCATTTTTGATTGCTTTGTTGTTGGGATTAATTTTGCTTCATTCACGGGAGTATCAGCAAAAAGAAAGCCTTTGGAGAGTGGGAAAGATTGACTTTCCGGAACAACTTTGGCTGGATAAAAGTGCATTTGTCCTGTATCTGAGCGTGATCGTCCTGCTGGTTTCCAGCCTGGTATCCTTGCTGATCACCCGTGAAGGGCTGCAGGATATTCGCGATTGGGTGAAAGGAATCACGGAACCAGGAGCAGTGGAATTATCTCAATCGTCTGAAGGCTCTACCACAAATCGCCCGGGGATTCTGGGAGATCCTTCTTCTTTTTTGCCACGGGTGGATATGACCGAGGTGGGTTCTCCTTTACCCACCACGGAAGGTTTAATCATGCGGGTGCGGGTGATGGATTCAACTCCCAGACCCTGGCGGATGGCAATTTATGATCAATATACTGGTCAAGGGTGGCTGGAAGCAGCTTATGATGAAACACTTTCGGCGAAGATCGTTGAAAATACCCAGGATGCTCGTAGAGCTCTCCTGCAAAGATTTATCCTTTACCAAAAGACGGATGGGCAATTGTTTGCTGCCGGGGAGCCAGTGCAAGCCATCAGTGAAGGGGTTACCATCGTGCCTTTAGAAAACGATGAATCTCAAGTTTTGTTTGGCCCTGTGCAGCGCTATGAAGTAATCTCAATGGTACCGGCTATCAATTCCAATTTTCTAATGGGGGCGAAAGGAACTATTCCTCCAGAGATTCTAGAGGGGTATTTGCAACTCCCTGAGGGCATCCCGGAGCGGGTTCGTGTGCAGGCACGTCGATTGTTTGCTGACAACCCCACTTTTTACGAAAAAGTGATTCGTGCTCAGGATTTTGTGCGGAAGGTGGTGCCTTATGATCTGAATACCCCACCGCCACGAGAAGGTCAGGATGTTGTGGATTATCTGTTGTTCGAAGCTCCCTCCGGCTTTTGTTCTTACTATGCTTCTGCGATGGCAGTGTTATTGCGTATGGAAGGGATCCCCACACGAGTGGTGACCGGGTACGCCTCTGGGGTGTATGTGTTTGAAGAAGGTTATTTTGAGGTGACTGGTGATTTGGCGCACGCCTGGGTGGAGGTTTATTTTCCGGGATATGGCTGGATCCCCTTTGAACCCACCCCGTCACAAGCAATACCAGGCTATTCATTAACAGAAGCAGCGATAGAAGATCCGGTGGTTGAGCAATTGGAAGTATTTGATACGAAAGCTGCTTTGCTGTTCCGCCAAATTGCTTTAATTATTCTTGTTATTGGAGTGCTATTGACGATGGCTTTGCTTTTCAGACGGTTGATTATCAATAGGCGGCAAGAAAAAGGATTTCGTTTATATCCAGCAGAATTGGCTTATCATCGATTGAGAACATTCCTATCTTCTGTTGGCATCACTTCCCCACTTCATTTGACTCCGAGAGAGTTTTTAGCTGAAGCGAGTAAGGATTTAGAGGGGTATCCCAGGATGAAGAGTGCTTTGATAGTAAGCACTTCCTTATTGGAAAAATCTTTATACAGTTATCATCGACCTGAAGCTGAGGAATTAGCAAGTTGGCAAAGCATGTATCGAAACGCTTATTGGGAAAGGATCAAACTGTGGTTGGCCTATAGAAAGAGAAGAGTTACTCAGTATCTGACAACAATGCAATGGGTTAGAAATAACCAATCAACATTACTATCCACAAAAGAATAAAAGATAACCATCAATTGCTTAACAAATCTTTTAGTTGAATTGCAAATTCCCATTAATCGTCTACACTTAAGAAAGGCAGCCAAAGAGGTTGGAGATGTGGTTGATTCATCACCAAAGAAGGTGAGGATTGACCACTTTCAGACTTTCCAGGCAGCTGTTAGAATAGTTCGATTCAATCAATAAATTATAGAAGGTGAAGAAAAATGGCTTATACCAGTCACGGTCGACATGAAAAAATGATGTACGGGGGTATAAAACTTTACGCAGGCACCTCTTGCCCGAATTTAGCACAAAAAGTAGCCGATTACCTGCGGCTGACTATGATGGATCGCGATATTATCGAGTTCCCGAATGAGAACTTGTTTGTTAAGTTACACAGCAGTGTACGCGGCCAGGATTGTTATGTGATGCAAACAACCTCTCCGCCAGTGCATCGTAACTTGATGGAGTTATTGATCCTTATTCAAACACTACGTCTTGATTCTGCCGCCCGTATCACTGCGGTAATTCCTTACCTGTGTTACGCGCGTTCTGATAAAAAAGATCAACCCAGAGTCCCAATTACAGCGCGGTTAGTCGCGGACATGATTCAAACTGCCGGGGCTGACCGGTACATCACCATGGATTTACATGCCGGTCAGATTCAGGGATTCTTCTCCATCCCGGGTGATGTGCTCTCCGCTTTCTCTCTGCAACTTGACTATCTTAAGTCCCTTAAGCCAAACATGGTCGATCCGGTGGTGGTGACTGCTGATTTGGGGTTTGCCAAAAAAGGTCGTAATTATGCGGCTGCTTTGGACGTCCCCATGGCCTTTATTGAAAAAAGGCGAGCAGGCAATGATGCCAAAGCCAAAGCATTAAACCTGATTGGTAATGTAGCTAATAGGGATGTAATCATTGTTGATGATGAAGTAGACACCGGTGGTTCGATGGTGGAAGCAGTCAACCTCTTAAAGGACAATGGAGCACGGGATATTTACATCTCGTTTGTGCATGCCAGCCTTTCTGCCCAGGCGTCTGAAAAACTTGGAGCTTTACCTGTCAAACAGTTTATTACGACCGATACCATTCCGATCACCAAAGAAAAAGAAGCTCATTTTTCAGGGAGACTACGAATTTTAACAATCTCAAAATTAATTGGTGAAGTGGTTCGTCGTGCGAATGAAGGTCGCAGTGTAGGAGAATTATTCAACGAATAGAGGGTTGATGCCGGAACTCCCCGAAGTTGAAACGATATGTCGTGCTTTAAGAGATGGTGGTCGTAATGCTCCATCCATCCTTGGCTGTCGGGTAGAACAGGTGCAAGTCCGTTGGGCGAAGACGATTGCTCAACCATCGGTTGAGGAATTTAACCAGAGAATTCTTGGTCAGAAGATCGTTGAAGTATCACGACGAGGGAAATTTATTGTCATTCATCTCAGTCAGCAATTCATGGTGGTACATCTGCGCATGAGTGGTGATTTACGCGTTGACATAAACCAGAAGGAACCTAATAAACACGACCATTTGATCCTCGGGTTCAATAACGGGATGCATCTCGCCTTTAATGACGCCAGAAAATTTGGCAGGGTCTGGTTGTTGGATAATCTCGATTCTCTTTTTGAAAAAATCGGACCGGAACCATTTGATTTTCCAACATCTGAAGCTTTTTTCCTCCACATTCGAAACCATAAACGCCAATTGAAACCGTTATTAATGGATCAAAAATTTATGGCAGGGTTGGGGAATATCTATACAGATGAAGCGTTGCACATCGCCAAGCTGCATCCCTTAACCATCGCGTCTACTATGTCTTTCGATCAGGCAGAGAAATTATTGGAAGCGATTCGCTATGTTTTAAACCTGGGGATTGAACGGAATGGTGCAAGCATTGACTGGATCTACCGGGGAGGAAGTTTCCAGAATGAGTTCCAGGTGTATGGCAGAAAGGACCTCCCTTGTTTAAATTGTGGTACATTAATTAAAAAGATTGTGGTTGGCCAACGGGGAACTCATTATTGTCCCAATTGTCAGCCTTTTTCCCCTCATACAACACGAAACGAAACGGTAGGATGAAATGGCTATTCAATCAAATGTGATTGTCTATTTATTTTTCGGGCTGGCCGGATTATTGCTTTTAGGACTGATTATTTTTCTGGCATTTTATTTTTCTAAATCTGATAAAAAGAAAGTTACCTCAGATCGAACCAGACCCCTGGTAGAAATTACTGATCCCGATATGGCTGTAAAAGAGGAACAACAAAATCCCGGCCCGCCTGAAGCCACCCGGTTGGTCTCATTTGGTAGGATGAATCAGGAAGATCGTTTTGCCGTAAGGTTCGAAGGAGAATGGATCAGTCAACCATCACAATTGAGTCTGATTGAACGCGACCGTCTGACTAAAAACATCAAGGAAGCTGCAGAATGGTTAGGCGCAGAGAACTCACAAGCTGTTAGGGAAACATCCTTCTCCCCATCTTTTTCGGGTTCAGTAGTTCCTCCTCTCGTGCCTGAAAAAGTGGTAGAAAAACATAAAAGGCAAATGAGCATTGTGGAACAAGTTGACGATGTTCTGCAGGATTTATTAACCAGCAGCTCCTTTTCTGATAAGAATATTCGACTCACAGAATCTCCCAATAAAGGTGTGGTTGTTTGGGTTGGAAATGAATATTATGAAGGGATCAATGCAGTACCCGACGAAGAGGTAAAGCGGATAATTCGGCAGGCAGTTAAGAAATGGGAAGACATGGCAGGAAGTTAAGCAGGCGAGACGACTTAAGGAACATGGTAAAATAGATAAAGAATATAGAATTTTTGATTGGAAAAGAGATTGTTGATGGCAAGTTCAGAAGAGCGGATGCGAATTCTCAAAATGATTCAGGATGGTGTCATATCTGCTGAGGATGGTATTCGTTTGTTGGACTCCATTGAGCAATCAGTAAGTCGCGAAGGCGCAGGACGACCAGGAGAAGAGGCAGGACGTGTTGCACGTTTTTTCCGTGTACGAGTGACAGATACAAACACTGGGAAAGCGCGTGTAAACGTGCGATTACCCGTTAGTGTGCTAAGTGCCGGAATGAAAATGGGGGCTCGTTTTTCCACTGAAATCCAGGGATTAGACCCGAATGAGTTGATGGCATTCATCCGTGAAGGCATGATCGGCAAAATTGTAGATGTCTATGATGAAAAGGATGGAGAGCACGTAGAAGTGTTCCTCGAATAATTTTCAAAAGGAGATCTAAAAACCAGGCCATGAACCTGGTTTTTTTATTGCGCTTTTAGGCAGTCGAGAACGAAATGCGTTCGAGACAGAAAACCACCCGTTAGGAGGGTGGTTCTGATTTTGAAACTCTATTGTTAAATAGGTGGCGAACAATATCAGGCTAAGAGATTATTTCACTTCTTCGACAGTTTCGACTTCCTCTGGAAAGAATTGTTTAAAAGTTCCTTCGATCCAACCATGAACAGTTGAACTGGATAAGGAGCAACCAGTACAGGCACCACCCAGTCGTACTTTTACAACGCGATCGTCAAATCCAATAAATTCCACTGAACCACCGTGATAAGTATGGATGTAGGCATCCAACTTCTCAACCAACCCGCGCATTTGATCTTCAAGCGTAAATTCTTTTTTCTGATCCATTAAGATTTATCCTCCTTTTACAATCGCTGTCAAGATTTAAACGATAGCTAAATCTGTCGAGTAAATCCTGATGTGTACCCTGTAACTTTTCCGATATGATTCCAACCAGGCGATCGAGAAATAATGCACCCAACTCAGGGTCACTGGAGCATAACTTTTTCATATCCCAGGAATTAATCCGAATGGCATGAATCTCGTTGGTAGCAACGGCTGCTGAACTATATAATTTTCGGTTTAAAGCTGCTGACCAACCAAACACCCCACCCGGTGTAATTTTTGCAAGCACCAAAGCCGGCCCATCATAGGGTTTGAAACGTAATGCTATTTCACCTGAGGTCAGAATGTAAAAATTTTCAGCACGATCACCTTGTTCAAATATTACCACATCGGCAGCAAATGAACAAAACTCCATGAATGGTTTAATCTGCTGGATCTGCTTTTGAGAAAAGTTAATAAAAATGGGCAATTGCGCTATTTCTTGATTATCCATTTCATAATGTTAATTAAATAGAAGGAATAAATGAAGTGGAAATTTTCCCAATTGTTTAGATAATCATCATCTATTTTCTCGTGAAGTTTTGGATAAAAATCATGCCTGAAAGTGTATATATTCATGGTAGAAAGATAAGATGCTATAATCAGGGCGATAAATTATCAAAAAAGCGAATTCTTATTCCGCAATATTAATTCAAAGAGGAAAAATGGAATCGATAATCATCATACTTGTTGTCTTATTATTCTTGGTGGCTTTTATGCTTGTCCGAACAGCTAAAGTCATGAAACCATTTCCGTCAGTGGAGGCGGGAGATCTGACAGAAATAAATTCTGATAATGCTGCAAAACGGCTATCAGATGTCATTCAAATCGAAACTATCTCTAAAGATTTGGGAATAATTGATACTGAGCCATTTACGTTGCTTCATCAAAAATTGGAAACGATGTTTCCATTTGTACATAAACACATGAAGCGTGAAATAATTAGTGAAGCCAGCTTGCTTTTTACCTGGGAAGGAAAAAACAAAGAAGCGAAGCCAGTGTTATTCGCCGCTCATCAGGATGTGGTTCCCGCGGATGTAACCACCCTGGATCAATGGACTCACCCTCCATTTTCCGGGGAAATTGCCGACGGATTTGTTTGGGGGCGAGGAACGATAGATATCAAATCACAAATGATGGCTGCGCTTGAAGCAGCCGAAATGTTACTCGTAAAGGGATATGAACCAGAGCGATCAATTTTCCTTGCCTTTGGGCAGGATGAAGAATTGGGTGGGCAGCGTGGTGCTGCCAAAATAGTTGAACATTTAAAAAATCAAGGAGTCCAGTTGGCTGCCATGATGGATGAAGGCGGCACCATTCTGGAAGGGGCAATTTCCGGCGTGGATGGACCGATTGCTCTAATTGGCACTGCTGAAAAAGGACATGTAAGTTTGAAATTAAAGGCCTCTGGCACTCCTGGGCATTCCTCCATGCCAGGGAAAGATATGGCCATTGGTCGATTATCACGTGCCTTAGCAAAATTGGACGCTAATCCTCAACCTGTGCGATTGAACGCACTTCGGGAATTGTTTAAAAACCTTGGGTCTGCAGCCTCGTTTGGGATGCAATTTGTTTTTTCAAACCTTTGGTTTTTTGGTCCGATTGTGAAAATGCAAGCTGAGAGTAACCATACCACCAATGCCATGATCCGTACTAGCACAGCATTGACGATTGTTAATGGTGGAGTAAAGGACAATGTATTGCCTGCTACAGCTGAAGCCATTGTCAATTTCCGTCTGTTACCCGGTGATAGCATCGCCAAGGTTTGTGATCGTGTTAGAAAAATTATCAAGGATGATCAAATTGAGTTTGAACCTGTGGCGGATGCAGCCTGGGAAGCTTCGCCTGTTACTTCTACCGATACCAAATCCTATTTAATTTTGAAACATACCATTCGCCGTGTTTTTGATGGTGTTCCGGTAGCCCCCTATTTGGTAATGGGAGCAACAGACGCTCGTTATTATGCAGCTATTACAGATGCTGCCTACCGCTTTTCACCTTTCCATCTGACCGCAGAAGATCTCAATCGCATGCATGGGATTGATGAAAGAATTTCAATAGAGTCTTACGGAAAGATGATCGCATTTTTCCATGAATTAATGCAGGCCTGGACACAAGCGGATTTGTAATAAACTTCCCTGGGAAGAATGATCATTAAAAAGATGGCTAACCACCATCTTTTATTTTGCCTGATAGAGACGACTTCCATAAAAATCGGTATGGAATTCGTAGGTTGTGTTATTCGCACTTAATTCGATCTTGTACCCTGGGGTAATTACCGGAGCACAAACAGTGCCATCATTGGTCACACCCAAACAGGAATCAGGCCATTCGACCTGATCAAATGTGATAACGTTGATCTCTTCCGCAAAGATATCCTCAACAGCGGACAGATAACGAATCGCCAACTCTAAAGGAGAGGAATATTGACTCAAGTAATTTATGGCGCGAATATTCTGAGACATTACATCAGAGTGCACTTCAAACACCTGATTATCAGCAAACAACAAAATTAAAAATCCTGGCACTTCAGACGGAATGCAATCTTCGCTTACATTCGGAAGCTCAAGGCAGGAATCAATCCAGGTTTTTTCAGCAGTTTTCAGAAGAATGATCTGGGATGGATCATAACCAAATTGAGTTGCCACCAAATCCGTTGCTTGATTTTCAGCAGACGTTCGACTTTCGAAATCGCGGGCGGTTTCATAGAGAGGTGTTTTTCGATCTATCGCTGGGGTCTGAACGGCCTCACCACAGGCAGTCAGAAAAAACAACGTAAGTATGAAAAGACAGGAAATCTTTCTCATTTGATGAGTCAAATTCTATGTTAAGTGGTAATTTCAGTCAAATTGTGAATCCACTTTCGGGAGAAGAAGCGTGGTAGAACAATACAGAGTTTCACGATTTCCTCGGATAAAACCAAAGCATACACATAATAGACTGGCCAATGCAATACGAAACCACCTATCAATGCAGCGGGCACTCCAATGAGCCAAATGGAAGACATTTCCACCAACAAGGCATAGCGGGTATCACCACCTGATCGAAGAATGCCAATGAAAAGAATCAGATTTGAGACCCTTGCCCACATCGAGATGGCATAAATAAATTGGATTCGATAAGCATAGTCATAAGAGATTGGTTCAATGTTGTAGAATGAGAGAATCGTTGTACGTAATAATAGAACCAGTCCCCCCATCACAAATGAAAGCAAGATACTGATAATTAAGAACCTTGACCCATATTTAAATGCATCTTTCTCCTCCCCAGCACCAATCTGATTCCCTATCATAATCGCGCAGGAATTTGCTGCTCCAATGAAAATAACATAGGTCATATTCTCGATTGTTGAGGTGATGTTAACAGCTGCGATTGCATCCGTCCCAATGCGGGCATACACTGCGTAATAGGTTGTTATTCCCAGAGACCAGAGCACTTCATTAATAGCAGCAGGCATGGAGGTTTTGATCACCTGCATAAAAAATGAAAAGCTATAGCGAAGTTCGGAAAATTTAGCAGCGGCAGCAGTACGTAATCGATAAGAAAAGAAGAGGATCATGACAAACTCAAAGATTCGGGCGATGAGTGTGCCTATGGCAGCTCCCCGTACCCCTAAGGCTGGAAACCCGAAATTACCCAAAATCAGACAATAATTTAAGAGCACATTCGTTGAAAGTGCAATGATGGAGATTGTCATCGGAATTCTTACATTCTGGGTGCTGCGTAAAACAGACATGAAGGTCAGTGAAATGGCCGTGAAAATATAGCCAAATCCTACAATTTGTAAGTATTGACTGCCCAATTCAATAACAGCCTGATCTTTGGTGTAAATTCCTAATACGGTTTTTGGGATAAAAAGAGCGATCATTGTATAGAGAAAAGCGACGGTGATAGCCAGGGTTAATCCAATCCCCATCACCTTACGCAGGTTAGTCAGATCATTTTTTCCCCAATATTGGGCGGTAAAGATTGCTGACCCGCTTGAAATCCCAAACAAGAACAAGGCTAACAAAAAGAAAATTTGGTTCGAAAGACCCATAGCCGCGATGGCTGTTTCGCCGAGTTGGCCAATCATGAGAACATCCAGCATATTTGTGCTGGATGAAACGAGTTGTTGGATTGTGATTGGGATGGCGAGTTTAAACATCGTGGAGTAAAAACGCCGATCACTGAAAAAGTTCTGTATCATAGGTGGCTTTCATGAGTCGTATTGAATTGGATGAACTGAAGTTTACCTGACGGTATCTATTCTGTCGAGGAATCAAATTTTTAAGGTATCAATTCTTAAATTATTAAAAATGCACCTTAAGAAAGAAAAACAACGTTCAAATTTTAAGAGAAATTGAACATGATTTCAATTTTCCTCTGCTATAATGACGGGGAAGGAACCGGATCAAAAGAGTATTTCAAGGATAAAGTTGCGAATCGGGTTCGCAATTTGAATTTTCGTTAATCATTGAGGAGGTCAGGTGTCATTTGCTCATTTGCATGTACATACAGTGTATTCATTACTGGATGGTTTCAGTAATGTAAAACAACTGGTGAAACGTGCAAAAGAGATGGGCATGCCAGCGATCGCCATCACAGATCACGGCACGATGTTTGGTTCAATCGACTTTTTCAACGCTGCCCGTGCTGAGGGTATAAAACCAATCATCGGGTTGGAAAGTTATATGGCAGCTCGTCGGATGACCGACAAAGATTCCAAACTGGACAAACGCAGTTCCCACCTGCTCTTATTGGCTGAAAATCAGAAAGGGTATCAGAATTTATTAAAGATCGCCAGTGCTGCTCAAATCGATGGTTTTTATTACCATCCCAGAATCGATCATGAGTATCTGGCTGCTCATTCAGAAGGGCTGATAGCCACTTCGGGTTGTTTATCCGCGGAAATTCCACGTGCCCTTAAGGAGGACGATCTCGAAAAAGCCAAAGGTATGCTCGATTGGTATTATGAAGTCTTCGGACCTGATCGGTTTTTCCTTGAATTACAGGATCACCCCCTGGCAGAATTAAAGAAAGTAAATAAACATCTGCTCGAATTAGGTAAACATTACAATTCAAAATTTGTGGCGACGAATGATGTTCATTACATTGAGCAGGATGATGCCAAATATCAGGACATACTCCTAGCGATTCAAACTGGGGCCTTACTCAAAGATCCCGCACGCATGAAGATGAATGATGATAGCTATTACCTGCGCACCCCAGCCGAAATGCAAACAATTTTTGGAAATGTTCCCGGTGCCATTGAGAACTCATTACTCATCGCGGAACGTTGTAATGTTAATTTAAAGAATGAAGGTTACCACCTACCGAAATTTGATGTTCCGGAAGGATTCACCCCTGAAACTTACTTAAGGAAGTTGTGTGAAGCTGGTCTTGAGCAAAAATATGGGTCGCGAGCGAAAGATCCGGTGGTGCGTGAAAGATTGGATTACGAGCTTTCAATCATTCATAACATGGGATTTGATGCCTACTTCTTAATCGTGTGGGACTTGTGTTTGTTTGCCAGAAAAGAAGGAATTTGGTATAACGCACGTGGATCAGCAGCCGGGTCTATGGTGGCTTATACATTAGGGATCACCCTGGTTGAACCGTTAAACCACGGATTGATTTTTGAAAGATTTTTGAATCCCAGTCGTATTTCTATGCCGGATATTGACCTGGACTTTCAGGATGATAAACGATCGCAAATGATCAAATTTTGTGCTGAAAAGTATGGTTATGATAAGGTGGCAGCCATCATTACCTTTGGCACTTTAGGCGCTAAGGCAGCTATTCGGGATGTTGGCCGGGTTATGGACATCCCCTTGAGTGAGGTGGATCAGATCAGCAAGATGATCCCAACCATTGGCAGCAAACCAGCCAGTATTGCCGAGTCACTGGAAACCATCAATGAATTAAAAGTGCTATATGAAAGTACTCCTTATTTAAAGGAATTGATTGATACCGCCCAACACATGGAGGGAGTGGTTCGAAATGTAGGCACCCACGCAGCCGGGATCGTTATTTCAGATCAGGCGATTGATGAGTATGTACCTTTGCACCGCCCTACCAGTAATTCAGAGGATACCCCTGTAAAGACCGTTACTCAGTTTGAAATGGCTCATCTGGATGCCTTGGGGATGCTGAAGGTAGATTTCCTGGGGTTGGCAACGCTTACAATTATGGCAAGAGCTTGTGAGCTGATCAAAGAACGACATGACATTAATTACAACCTGGGCAATATTCCCATCGATGACCCGGAGACTTTCGAATTTCTTGGTACTGGTCATACCGCCGGTGTTTTCCAACTGGAAGGCACGGGGATGACCCGTTATCTCATGCAGATGCAACCACAGAATTTGGCTCACATCATTGCTATGGTGGCACTCTACCGCCCTGGCCCATTGCAATTCATCCCGGATTACATTCGCAGGATGCATGGGGAGGAACCCGTTGCCTTCCGGCATGATGCCATGGAACCGATTTTTAATGAGACCTTTGGAATTGCCATCTATCAGGAACAAATTATGACAGCAGCCATGGAAATTGCTGGATACAAAGCCTCCGAGGCGGATGCGTTGCGGTCAGCTATTTCCAAAAAGAAGGTAAAGGAAATTCCTTTTCATCGTGATAAGTTTGTAAATGGTGCTGTCGGGCGTGGTGTGATGGATAAGGCCACCGCGGAACAAATCTTTGAGGATTGGGAAAAATTCGCCAACTACGGCTTCAATAAAAGTCATGCAGCTGATTATGGTGTCATCGCGGTAAAGACAGCTTATTTGAAAAAACACTACACGATTGAATATATGACAGCGTTGCTTTCCGCCACGAAAAACGAAACTGAAAAAGTAGCACAATATGTAGTGGATTGTCGTGATTTAGGGATCGAAGTATTACCGCCAGATTTACTCCATTCTGATTGGGATTTTTCAATTCAGGATATACCGGATGGAAAATCAGTGATCCGTTTTGGTTTAGGGGCAGTAAAAAATGTGGGGCTGGGTCCTGTTCAATTCATTAAAGAAGCCAGAGAAAAAAGCGAAATTCGAAATATTAATGATTTTGTCCAGATGGTGGATTTACGTGCAGTTGGAAAGCGAGCTTTGGAAAGCCTGGTAAAAGTAGGGGCGTTGGATCAGTTCGGGAATCGACGAGTGATTTTGGAATCGTTGGATCGATTGGTAGCTGTTTCCAGCAGCCACTTCAGAGCTGCCGAAAGTGGGCAATTGAGCATTTTTGGGTTGGTGGAGAATGTAACCGAAGAAATCGTATTGCCTGAAATTCGAAACCATAATCCTCGTGAATACCTGGAATGGGAAAAGGAATTAATAGGATTATATGTTTCCGCTCATCCACTAACACCGTATCGAGAGTTTTTACGCACAAAATCCAGCCATACTTCTGCACAGTTGGGAAATGCCAAAAATAAAGAAAGTGTATCAGTGGTGGGGTTGGTATCCCGATTTCGTAAACATCTGACCAAAACTGGCAATGAAATGGGTTTTGTTACCCTGGAAGACTTGTTTGGTTCGATGGATCTGGTTGTTTTTCCAAATGTCTGGAAATCAACCCGTGACGTGATCCAAACCGATAATATTTTGATTGTCGAAGGGAAAGTTGACAACGTAGGAGGAGATCCCAAAATTCTGGTGGATGCGATACATGTGCCTACCCCGGAAGAACTCTCCAAAGGGATAGATCCAGAGAAAATTAGTGAGATTTCGCCTGAACCTGGTGTTGTTGATATCAGTTACCGGTATGAAATCGAATTCGGCGGGTCAGAGATGGAGGAAGAAACATCAGAGGAAGTCTCATCTGTGAGTAGATCGCATGAAATGAACGAATTTTCCATCGAAGAAGAATTTGATAGCTCTCTTGATCCATTTTTTGATCCATTCTTCATGGAGAACCAGGAACTCGAAGATGCGGATGAAATCCCTGAATCAAATGAAACAATTGTCGAAGAGGTTATTGAGACACCAGAAACACCTCAAAATAAAAATACGATAGAGATAAATATTAACAATACGCCTCCAACCATTGAGGAACCAAATCCCGATCATCAGCAAGGTCGATTATTCAAGCCTGCCGTGTCCCCGGATATTTTGGAAAATAAATTTGAGGATGTTGTTTTACCTGTGCCCCCAAAAGCGGTTATTTCACAACCTGAAAACATTCTGAGAGCGCCAACCCCCGGCAAAGATGAATTCCGCATGCTGACCATCGTGCTCCGATCAAACATTAATGAAGATGATCGTGGATTAATGCGTATGAAACGGGTTCTGGGATTGTTGAGGTCTTATCCCGGAGGTGATAAATTCGGGCTGATGATTTTTGAAAATGGCGGTCGGGTTTATATGGAATTTCCCAATGATACAACCGGGTATTGTCCGGAATTAATGCGGCGTTTGAAGGAAATGGTCGGCGAAGATAACGTTCAGGTGAAGGTTTATAAAGTTCTATAAATTTTCTTCATCCGGATCAGCCCAACCATAGGTGCCGATAAGCGGAACAAAACTGACCGGAATATCAATATCCTGATCAAAGGATTCCTCTGTGGTTCTGGTCCACCGTTCCAAACGCTGTCCTCTCCACTCGCCTACAGGTAACACCAACCGTCCTCCCACTTTCAATTGTTTCAACAATGGGGCTGGGACAGAAGGAGCCCCGGCAGTAATCAGGATTGCATCAAATGGAGCCATATCAGGTAATCCCTGACTGCCATCGCCAACATAAAAAAAAGTATTCGAATAATTCAAATCCCGCATAATTTCTTGCGCTTTTGTAACCAGGGTGGCATGGCGATCGATACTGTGCACTTCAGCCACCAACAAACTGAGCACGGCAGCCTGATAACCTGACCCAGTACCGACCTCCAGAACTCGTTGAGTGGAATGTGGGTTGATCAACTCAGACATTAACCCTACTATATAAGGCTGTGAGATAGTTTGACCGCAATTTATCGGGAGAGGACGATCGGTGTAAGCCTGACTTTGGTAATCAGGTAATACGAATAAATGACGGGGAACTTTCCGCATGGCTTCCAATACGCGTTTATCTCTGACTCCGCGATGTTCAATCTGATCCCTCACCATTTTGGCGC
>CAYSFA010000069.1:0-12274 GCA_964430025.1 uncultured Anaerolineaceae bacterium
AATTCGCTGCTTTTAGAAACAGATTCTCCCTTCTTATCACCTCATCCTTATCGAGGAAAAAGGAACGAACCCGCTAATATTAAATTAATAGCTGAAAAGGTTTCTAATTTATCAGAAAAACCGTTAAAATTGATAATACAAGAAACAACAAAAAACGCGAATAGATTATTCGCTTGGGAGCATTGATTGAATATTTTTAATAGTTTTCAAAGTTTAGTTTCAGATGAAATTGTTGCTGTGGAGAATCTAATGCGGCAACAAGCTGAGGGTTTTAACGAGGATTTGAAAGCCGCTTTGGATCATTTAATCTTATCTGGTGGAAAACGGCTACGTCCAAATATAACTTTATTGGTTGGAAAAATGCTCAAAGGTGATATCGAACGAATCATCACCTTATCAGCAGCAATTGAATTATTACATACCGCAACACTTGTTCATGATGACTTGATTGATGGATCATTATTACGGCGCGGTATTCCTACATTAAATTCCAAATGGACGCCAGCGGCAACAGTTTTAACGGGAGATTTTATTTTTGCAAAAGCAGCAAAATTAGCTGCCGAAACAAACTCAGTTCCAGTTATGAAATTATTTGCAAACACCCTCGGTACTATCGTAAATGGTGAAATTACTCAAATGTTCTCCAGCCACTGTGTAAGCGATTTGGATATCTATTACAAAAGAATTTACTCCAAAACAGCATCCTTATTCGAAACATCAACTACTTCCGCTGCAATAATTTCAGAAGCTGATAATACCAACAAAGAATATTTACGCCAGTTTGGTTATGAACTGGGAATCGCTTTTCAAATTATCGATGACATTCTCGATTTCACATCAAACCAGGAAAATTTGGGTAAACCTGTCGGTGGAGATTTACGCCTGGGGATTATTACTCTTCCTGCGATCATCCATTTTGAAGAAAATTCAAACTCTTTTTTGGCGAAAGAATTTTTTAAATACAATTGCAATCCCCCAATGGAAATACTTGAACAATTAATTCAGAATATCAGAAAGAGTGATGCGATCAAAAGAAGCCTTAACAAAGCCAATTCACATATCAACTTTTGTCTAAAAGCCTTGCATCAGTTTCCTGCTTCAGTTGAGAGAGACGCACTCGAAGAATTAGCATGTTTTGTTACCCAAAGAAATATATAAAAAAAGACCATTTAAGGTCTTTTGTGCGCTGGGAGGGACTTGAACCCTCACGCCTTTCGGCACATGGCCCTCAACCATGCCTGTCTGCCAATTCCAGCACCAGCGCAAAATTCTTCGTTATTATAATCTCAAATAGTCTACTGTCAAGCACGGCTAAAAATCCGAATAAACAATATCACCAGTCGAAATTTAAAGCACAAAAATCAGCTCAATTATTAATAAGGAGTTTGAAATGACCATAATTTTGGATGCCATGGGAAGTGATAACTATCCTCTCCCCGAAATTGAAGGAGCAATCCTCGCCTCCGAACAATTAGACGTGGAGATTACATTGGTTGGAAAAAGCGATCTTATTCAAAAGAATTTACCACCCAATTTTAATGCTGAAAAAATAAATATTTTAGATGCGCCAGATGTTTTAGAGATGACTGATAAACCGGTGGAAGCCTCAAGAAGAAAGCCAAACAATTCTATGGCTGTAGGCATGCGACTGATTAAGGAAGGAAAAGCGAAGGCATTTGTAACAGCTGGGAACACAGGCGGTGCGTTATTTAATGCCATATCTACACTAAAAAGAATTCCCGGGGTACAAAGACCAGCACTCACTGCAGTATTTCCAACAAGAAAAGGGAAATGTGTTGTTCTTGATATCGGAGCTAATGCAGATTGTAGACCGGAATTTTTTGCTCAATTTGGCATCTTGGGGAGTATTTTTGCCGAAAAAGCCTTGGGAATTCCCAATCCAAGAGTGGCTTTGTTGTCAAATGGGGAAGAAGAAGGAAAGGGAAATCAATTAATCAAGGAATCAAAAGAATTAATGGCTAATTCGGGTGTTAATTTTATTGGAAATGTTGAACCTAAGGAAGTTTTTGCAGGGGGAACTGATGTGGTCATTTTTGATGGCTTTACAGGAAATGTTTTCCTGAAAACGAGTGAAGCTATCGGAAAACTTATGACTGATATTATCAAAGAGGATATCAAATCAGGATTATTAACATCTTTGGGAGGTGTTCTGGTAAAGCCAGCTTTTAAAAGAATTCGATCAATGATGGACCCAAGTGAAGTCGGAGCAGCCCGACTATTAGGGGTGAATGGTTTGGTGTTCATTGGTCATGGTCGTTCAAACTCCACAGCCATTCTTAACGGCATCAAAGCAGCCTACCATGATGTTCAAAGTAATTTAATTGAAGAAATTCAATTAGCCATTGAATCACAAGTAAAGTAAACGACACTATGAAAATTTATATAGATGAAAAAGCAGTAAAGAGGAATACAATCATTGGAAAAATCTTACGTTGGGTGAGTTTGGGTTGTATGTTGATAGGATTGTTAGCTGTATTTTCACAGGAAATTTCCCAGAATCCAAAATTATTTATGGTGTTCTTCTCAATCATGTTGGTTGGAGTTGTTATTTCCTCCATTAGTTCTTACTTTACAACTCGTTTTGGCAAATCTCCACGACCTGATGAGCTAATTGACAAGGCTTTCAAGGGATTGGATGATCGTTTTCACTTATTTCATTACAAGTCTTCAATCCCCCATTTAATGATTAGCCCAGCAGGAATTTGGTCAATTACACCTACTTTCATAGATGGCGAAATTCAATACAACGAGAAAAAATCAAACTGGGAACACAAGAAGAGTTCTTTTCTCAACCGTTTCCTTTCAAAAGAATACTTTCCAAATCCAGTCTCTGATCTTAATTTAAGTAAGAAGGAAATTCAAAAAATCCTTCAAAACAGCAAGTGTAATGCCAAAGAAAATATTCAAATAAAACTACTCGTAATATTCATGAATAAAAGTATTAATAATGTCGAAAACAATGAAACAGATGAAGTTTTATTATTGCCGATGGAGAAGGTAAAAGATAAATTTCGAAAATTGTCGAAATCAAATTTTATTTCGGACGAAACACTGAATTCTTTGGTCGAATGCTTGACGATTAAAGGCTAGGAATCAATTTTTTCTTGTTGTTGGTTTTTTATCAAACCTTTTTTGAACTTTGTTAAGTGAATTTTTTCTGTAATTCAGTTTCGTTTTCACTAAACGATTTTTATTTTCACCAGGTGATTTTAGTTGTGCAATCTCTTCGCTTGTTAAATGACGCCATTCGCCTGCTTTCAAGTTTCCAAGCGTGATCGAAGCTATCCTTATCCTAATTAGCTTAACAATCGGGAGACCAATCACCTTACCAATTTCACGAATTTGTCTTTTGTGACCTTCTCGTAAAATTACTCTTAACCAGGCTCCTTTACCGTGCCATTTGTGAATAGTTACTTTAGTAGGTGAGGTTCGGAAACCATCTTCAAGAACAACGCCCCTTCTCCAAATGTCTAGTTGTTCTTCGTCAGGCCTTTTTGAAACTAAAACAGAATATTCTTTTTCATGTCCATAACGTGGATGAGTAAGTTTATTGGTCAATTCGCCATCATTCGTTAAAATCATCAACCCTTCGCTTTCAAGGTCCAATCTCCCAACGACAAAAAAATGCCCTTCTAAATCGATCAATTCCATCACGTTTTTTCGATTATCAAAAGGTGCATTATCGGATAAAACACCTCTCGGTTTATAGAGAGCAATATAAATTGGCCGTTCAACCTTTGGAATTGCAACATTATCAACAGTTACATCATCATTAGAAGGATCTGCCTTCATCCCTAAAAAAGCAACTTTGCCGTTTACTTTTACGCGTCCGGCGCTAATCAATTCTTCATTCGCTCTTCTTGATCCATAACCAGCTTTTGCCAGTATTTTTTGTAATCTCTCTTCAGTCATCGTTAATCCTTTAAAATGCCGTTTCCTTGATTAGTTTCTGAGGAATATTCGATCGATAGTTCTGGCAATTCATTTATTGAACCTAATCCAAAATATTGTAAAAATTCCTGAGTAATTCCGTAGAGAATTGGACGCCCTGGTCCTTCAGTTCTACCAATTTCATCTATTAAACCTTTGCTTAATAAGCTTTTTATAACCGCATCACTGTTGACCCCACGTATGGAATCAATACCTGGGCGTGTAATTGGTTGATTATAAGCTATTATGGCCAATGTCTCTAACGCAGCTCTTGATAATTTTGAGGTGGTTTCAATACCTAAGTATTTCTCTATTAATTCAGAATATTCAGGCGAAGAGGTCAGCTGCACACGTCCGGAATATCGCTGCATACGAATCCCTCTTCCATTCATCAAATCTTGTTCTAATTCATCCAGAGATGCTTCAACTTCTTTTGTGCTTACTCCAAAAGTATCAGCTAAGTGCGAAATACTTACCGGGTCACCGGATATGAATAAAATCGCCTCAATTCCAGCGATTAGATTTATTTGAACTTGGTTTCCATTACTTTCTGTCATGCTATAATTGCCTAGTTGTAATAAACCAAAATTATACTTGATAAATCTATTTCTTAACTTATCTTTGGCGCAATTAATGATCATTTATCGATTCTTAAAAAAATATTTCTTTATATTTATTTTATTTCCATTCATTACCGGTTGCGCTCAACAAATCGAATTAAAAACCATACCTGTTGAAATTACGATAGATGGAGAAATAATCAGTGCTAATGTTGAAGTTGGGTCAACTGTAAAATCAATTATTGAAAATAATTCGATTTTGTTAAATCCTTTAGATAAGGTGGAACCACCGATTTTTACTGTGATCACTGATCCAACTACGATTAGGATTATTCGAGTTGAAGAGAAATTTGAAACTGAGGAATTAATTATTCCTTTTGACCAACAAACAGTTAGAAACGAATCATTGCCTGATCAGCAAACAATTCTCATCCAGCCTGGAGTAAATGGAGTTCAAGAAGTTACTTACCGACTTCTTTATGAAAATGGTGAATTGTTTTCCAGAACTGAAGTTAGAAAGGTAGATTTAATCACACCAAAACCAGAAATAATTATGGTCGGAGTGCAAACCCCATTTTCATCCATTTCGATAAGCGGAAAATTAGTTTATTTATCCTCCGGAAATGCATGGTTGATGGAGGGAGAAACATCAAATCGAAAACCATTGATAACTAATGGAAAACTTGATGGACGAGTACTGGAACTATCACCTGATAATAATTGGTTGTTGTATACCCAGATCAGTGAAGATGAAGATGTAATAAATGAATTATGGGTCGTTGACATATCCAAGGACGAGCTAGAACCAGTTTATCTGGAAACAAATAATGTCATTCATTTTGCGGACTGGTTACCCCGAGGCAATAAGACTGTCATCGTCTCAACTGTTGAACCTAGAGAAGTTGCACCCGGTTGGCAAGCAAATAATGACTTAATTCAGCTCACATTAGGGCTAAGGGGAAATGTATTAAAAACAACTGAATTGATTGAAAGCAATTCTGGAGGTATTTATGGCTGGTGGGGAACGGATTTCTTTATCAGTCCCGATAGTAAAACAATTGCTTTTTCAAGACCAGATGCTATTGGATTAGTAAATGTTGAAGAAAATGAACTAGACATTTTACGAAACATAGTGCCTTACCAAACTCAAAGTGAGTGGGCTTGGGTTACTCAACTTGCCTGGTCTGAGGATAGCAGTTTCCTATATTGGGTAAATCACGAAGAAGACCAATCCTTATCTAACCAGGAGTTATCTCCCATTTTTAATCTAAATGCTTATAACCTAAAATCAGGGATACAGTTATCAACCGTAACCAATGTGGGGATGTTCACTTATCCGACTGTAATTCGCGATGAAGATAAGACCGATAATTTTAACTTGGCTTTCCTCCAGGCAATTTTTCCAGATGCAAGCGAATCCAGCAGATATAGAATTATGCTTTCAGATCGAGATGGTTCAAACTTGAATAGGATATTCCCATCTGAAGACATGCAGGGGTTAGAGCCACAAACAATCGAGAAATCCCCTTGTGACGTTTCAAATAATTGCCAAATAGCGTTTATGTACCAGGGTAATATTTGGCTCCTGAACGTATCTCAGCAAATGTCTGCGTTTCAGATCACAGGGGACGGATTAATCACACAAATAGAATGGAATTAAATCAATGAGAATATTAATAACAGGTGCTGCAGGTTTTCTTGGATCACATCTTTGTGAAAAATTATTAAATAACGGTCATTCTGTAATAGGAATGGATAATTTTCTAACTGGAGATCCCCAAAATCTTGCCCACCTAACCACCAATGAAAATTTTTCCTTCATTCGACACGACGTGTCAAATTTCATCTTCGTCCCCGGTAAACTCGACGCGGTTTTGCATTTTGCCTCACCGGCAAGCCCTAATAAAAATTCACCCTATGGATATCCGAATTTACCCATCCAAACAATGAAAGCTGGAGCCCTTGGCACACACAACGCTTTGGGTGTAGCAAAAGCGAATAATGCAAAATTCTTACTTGCATCAACCAGTGAAATTTATGGTGACCCTAAAGAACATCCCCAAAAAGAAACCTATTGGGGCCATGTTGATCCAACTGGGCCTAGATCTATGTATGACGAAGCGAAAAGGTTTGCAGAAGCCTTAACCATGTCTTATCATCGGTTCCATGGCATCGATTCAAGAATTGTTCGTATCTTTAATACATTTGGGCCAAGAATGAGATTGGATGACGGACGGGTAATCCCGAACTTTATTCAACAAGCGTTAAGGCAAGAGCCACTAACCATTTATGGAGAAGGACAACAAACAAGAAGTTTCTGTTTCGTTGATGACTTGATTGATGGAATTTACAAATTACTTCTTTCAGATATCCATGAACCAGTCAACATTGGAAATCCGGTTGAAATGACTGTCGTAGAGTTAGCCCAAAAAATTAATGCTCTGATCAACAATCCTGCTGGTATAACAAAAAATGAAGATATGCGTTTGGGTAATGACCCGGAACGAAGAAGACCGGATATCAGTCTGGCGAAGAAATTGTTAAATTGGGAGCCAAAATACTCTCTTGAACAAGGTCTTGAACGCACAATTCCTTACTTTAAAAATAAATTAGGGTTGTAGCATGATCGTTTCAAGCAGAAAAGAACAAAAACGATTTATAAAATTTGGATTAGTTGGTGCATTTGGTGCAATAATTGATTTTGGGGTATTTAACCTTCTCATCCAATTTGCTAAAGTGAAGCCGATACATGCAAGTATTGTCTCCTTTATTTGTGCAGTTTTAAGCAATTTTCTTCTTAATCGATATTGGACTTATCCGGACTCACGCAGCAAGCGATTTCGACAACAATTCATACAATTCTTTCTTGTCAGTATTGTAGGGCTGGGAATTAGATCTTTACTTTTCAATCCAATGGAAAAATTATTTCGATCCATCGCAGATAACACGATTCCAGCAGATTTTTTCCTTACCCCGGAAGTTATTGGCTATAACCTCACACTTGCAATCCTCATTTTAATCGTCATGTTCTGGAACTTTTTCGCAAACAGGTTCTGGACTTATAATGATGTTAGTAGCTAAACAAAGGATTTTCTTTGGGATCTTTACGAATAATTAGTGGATCAGCAAAAGGGATGCGAATCCAAGCAGTTCCAGGGGATAGCACCAGACCAATTACCGATCGGGCTAAAGAGTCTATTTTTAATATTATCTCCACCGACATTATTGGTTCCAGTTGGTTAGATTGTTTTGGTGGGACAGGAAGTGTAAGTATCGAGGCCTTAAGCCGTGGAGCAGAATCTGCCACCATCATTGATCTGCATCCATTAGCCATAGAGACAATCAAAAAGAATCTAATTCATACAAATTTGGCAAAAAAAGCCAATGTTGTCCGGGGAGATTCTCTGTCCTTTATATCAAGAATATCTGACAAATCATACGATTATATTTATGTAGCCCCACCTCAATATAAAGGGATTTGGTTAAAAACACTTACCTCTATCGACAAAAACCCAAATTTATTGTCCCAGGACGGATGGGTAATTGTTCAAATCCACCCAATTGAATTTGAAGAAACAAATTTGGATAATTTAGAAATAATCGATCAAAGAAAATACGGATCGACATTGTTTGTGATTTATCAGAAACCACTTACCATTTGATTATTGATAGAACTCAATCCTGAGTTTATTTTCGACGTAAAAATATTTCCCAAAAAATAATCCTGAGTTTTTAGTCAATAATCTGGGAATTAATGTGTACAAGTCTTCAACCAAAGGCAATTCGTGTATCTGGTCAAATTTTACCCATCTCAACTCACCTTCATCACTTGGTTTGATATTTTTATGGTCGATTTCTCCAGTGAAAACAAATAAATTAATACCAATTTCTGGCTCTACATCTATCGTGATAATTGACCTTAAGTTCAAATGAATGTCGTGAATTCCAGTTTCTTCATATAACTCACGATAGGCTGCATCTATAATGGATTCTCCACGTTCAACGTGACCACCGACTCCATTAAACAACCCAGCCCAAATCTTTTTATTTTCAGCTCCATGGATGAGCAAAATTTCATCGTGGTTCTGAATAAATATTAGCGTTCTTGGAATTAATGTATATCTGTTCTTTGTAATTTTTTGATCCTGTTTTTCCATATTTAAAAAAATGGGCGAAATCGCCCATTTCAACTAACTCAAGAACATTGGTACACCCATAAAATCTTTAATTTTTGGTTTGTATTGCTCAATATCATAAAATGAAGGTACATCAACACGTTTTCTACCAGCAAGCACCATATCGATCGGCACGGTTGTGTACTTTCCGCCATGTAAAGCGACTAACTTTCCAGTTTCTATCCTTCTTAATAATTGTGAAACAAGATTTCCAAATGACATCGCAACCATTCTATCCAAAGAGTCTGGAGCACCTGATCTCATCAAATAGCCTAATTGTTGAACCATGGTATTTTGACCAGTAAGTTTCTTTATGTTTTCCGACAAAACAATACCGATACCACCCAATTTTTTATGACCATAAGCATCTTCTTCACCAGTTTCATAAACATCTCCTCCCTCAATAATTGCTCCTTCAGAGATTGTCAGAATGGAGTAATTAGAAGGATTATTCCGTTTATCTTCGAGTATCAAATTTGCTAATTTTTCTACTGAGAATGGAACTTCAGGAATTAAAGCACGATCCACATAGGATAAATACGCACTAATCAGACTAGTTTCACCAGAATTACGGCCAAACAATTCAATAATTCCGATGCGCTCATGTGATCCAACCGATGTTCGCATGTTCGTAATAAATTCAACACTTCGAGTAATCGCAGTTGAAAAACCAATACAATAATCAGTCCCAAAAACATCATTGTCCATCGTTTTGGGGATTCCGATTACTGGAAAATCTTCTTTATGTAAACGTACAGCAAAACTTAGGGTATCATCACCACCAATTGAAACGAGTGTGTCTATTCCCAAATGGCTTAAGACTTCTAATATGTAATCTGTGTAATCAATATATCCGTCCAACCCTTTGACGGGTTTGCCCCATTTTGATTTGAGTAAAAACCCTGGAGCATCTTCCATTTTTACCTTTTGCGGGTTGGTGCGAGACGTATGAAGAAAAGTGCCACCTGTACGATCTATAATTCTTACATCGTTATAAGTTAATTCTTTAACATAATAATCATGAGTTGAAGGTTCATTTAAATCATATTGCAATAAACCAGCCCACCCCCTCCGGATACCGAATACTTTATATCCCATTTCCATTGCGCCAACTACAACTGATTTTATTGCAGGATTGAGTCCTGGAACATCACCACCACCGGTAAGTATTCCAATAGTTTTCGTCATAAGTACTCCTAAATAAAAAAATTATTCCTTGTCAAAAGATAAAATCGGGACTGTAATTGAAACACGGCATCCTTGACCTATAGAAGAATCTATGTCAAAAAAGCCACCAAGCATCTCAACTCTGTCTTGGATCAGTTTTAATCCCAATCCTTTGGTTGAATTTAATGTTGCAGTATCAAAACCTTTTCCATTATCTGTTACAACCAATTTTATTTGATTGTCATCAACAACAAGTTGAACATTTATTTGAACTTTAACTGATTGATCCTGGTTATGGCGTATTGCGTTACCAATCAATTCTTGTAAAGCCCGAAATATCATAACTTCCAGATAAGGCTCCACTCTTTTTTCTTGTCCGGAAAATGATAAATTTACATCATTTCCATGTTGCTCTTTGATCATATCTTTGTACTTTCGAATCGTTGGTATTAATCCAAGATCATCAAGCATCATTGGACGTAATTCGGATATAAAATTTCTAACTTTTTGAAAGGTGGACATAGCAGAATTCTTTAAATTATCGAGTTCCGTTTTGGCCCTATCCTTATCTATTTCAAACAATCGTGCAGCAATTTCGGTTTGTACAATGAAATTTGACAATGCTTGTGCGGGACCATCATGCATTTGTCTGGAAAGTCTTTGTCTCTCAGTCTCCTGAGAATTGATCATCATCTCCAAAACTGAAACACCATCACTATTGATCCCTGCTCCTAAATTACTCACCTTTCCAGATTTTCCTAATAAAGGCTGGTCTGGGAAGAATTGTTTAATTTGTTCGAGTAAACCGATTCTCTTTTTTAAGTTTGATTGATCATTTTGTAATTTTTCGAGTTGTGATCGCATGACTAACATTCTTTGTTGAGAATCCAAGGCCGCATTATATGTTTGTTTAATATCATTTCGAGGAATTGTGTCAAATTGTGATTGAATCTGTTGTAAATGTGAATTGGCTGAAGTATTTCTTTGAATTAATTTTGACAATTCAGATTGGCTTTGATCAAGCAATAAATCAATTTCTTTAAGTGCCTTTTGGGCAAGTTCATATTCGGATGCAAGCTCTTCAAGAAACTCATTTATATCCATTGTTTTTTCAGCCATATTGTGGACTCCTTATAAAAGAAACACAAATCATACAACTAATAAATTGAATGATATTTTAGCATACTGTAATTTATTTTTGCAAAATTTCTTACTCCCAAATAAATACCACCAAATTTTCACCTCCAAATTGAGGTGAAAATACTCCCATACTCGAAAATCTTATTCTTTTATTGTTATCCAGATAGTCATACCATCCAGGAAAAATAACCAGATAATCAGCATGATTTTCATTTAAATAATGTTCAATTTTTGGTTCATCACGAATTATTGGAATGATTTCGGGGTTTATTAATCCAGCTAAATCTATTATTTTATTATTGGTAAAAAATCCTAATGCGCCAATATCATGAGCAGCGACTACATCTGAATCTTCAAGGTTTTCTTCGATCCATTGGGCGGTAGCTACCATCTCGCTTTGGATAATCGCAACATCCTGGCTATAAGCTCTTGCCCCTAAATATAGGAACATCAATAAAACACTTATAAACGCGGTTTTAAAGGCAAAAGCTAGATGAAATTTAAATCGAAAATCGAATTTGGATATCTCTGTGTAACCCAGGAAGCTTAATAGAAAAACGAGTGGAATAATTGGAATTAAGTAACGACCATGTTGGTATGTTACTGGGAGCCTCATTGCATAAATTAATAAATAGCCTGCTAGCCATAAATACATGGAAAGAACCAGAATATCAAGATTCTTTATTTTTACGTATAAATAATAAACAAATCCTGGAACCAAAAGAATTCCTGCTCCGGTTAGAGGGATTAAGGATAAATTCAATATTCTCTTACCAAGTGGTTCGGTAAATAATATTTTATATTCCGCCTGTTTAGCAAAAAAAGTATTGGGTAGAATTTCCCCCGACAAACGGTAATTAAAGAAAAAATATATCCCGAGAAAACCTAAAACGATTAATAAATTGAAAACTATTGGCCAAATATTCTTTTTTTGATGAAATGTCTGTGAGCCCTTTATCAATAAATATGGCCCTAAAAGAGTAATTCCATCAGGCCTGATGAATATGATCAATCCAATAAGCAAACCCACTACCCAAATTGGATACATGTCGTCCTTTTGTAAAAAATAAAAAAATAAAAGAATCAAGAATATAAAAAATATTGTTTCCATTCCTGAATTTGCTGCCCAAATTAAATGCCATTCCAAAGCGAGAATTGCACCAACCCAAGGAAAAGTTTTTGCATTCGATTGAAATGAATCAAATATCAATTGAACTGATATACAACAGCAAGCAAAAAGAAATCCTGAGATGATGTATGAGTAATAAATGAAGAACTCAG
>CAYSFA010000069.1:12284-15014 GCA_964430025.1 uncultured Anaerolineaceae bacterium
AAAATGACCAGGTACTAATAGTAGTGTCCATAAAGGAGATGTAGATCCCGCGGATTTAATTCCAGGAAGGAAATACCAATCTCCATACATAAGTAAATTTCTTGCGTATGTCTGATGAATCCAGGAATCATCAAGTGGAAATCCTATTTGAAAATAAATTTTTGAATAAAAAAGATATAACCCCTGGACTGAAAACACGATCAAAAATATTATCCAAAAACGTTTAAGGAAATTACCAAATTTTGATTTATTTTCTTTGGTATATTTTTCTAAGCTGTTCATTTTCTCCTATTTGTTCAAAATTTCGGTTAATCAATTCAAGATGACTGTTTGTGAATTTATCAGGTAAATTTTCATCAATAACAAGAAATTTAACATCAAGTTTTTTCCATAATTCTAGTAAATCATCCGGTGTCGAATTAGGAATAACCACACTAGATCTTCCTGTTTTGTAATAATATCCAATTGGATTATTAATCATTACCACATCAGTTTTTTCTAATGCGTAATCTGAAATTACATCTTCAATATTCTTATATTCCGCATACTCAGCATTCCATTTATACGGAAATGATTTTCCAATAACATCCTTATAATAAACAATTCCGGTCAAAAGGAATGCAAATAGAACAACAGCATAACCAAACATTCTTTGACTGCGTACCAACTTCCAATTTCGCTTTTTGATCCCCCACTCAATAAAACCTTGTAATCCATCTGCCATTAGATACCAAACAAAAATTTGATTTCCAGCAGAAGAATGTAAAAATCCTCCTCTCGCGCCAGCTAAAGGAAATATTATTGTCATGATCAAAAATACCATGGATAAATGCATGATGGCTATGCGAATTAACGTTTTGTGAAAATTTCTCTTTAATCCAATAATAAATAAAGGCAATCCAAAAATCATCAATTGAACCCCCAACAACGATGAACTATTTTGTTTGAATGCCTCAATTATTTGATTGAACCTTAATGACAAACCATTCTCTATGAAATATTGAGGAGTTAAATTCGCGGCTGGATATGCAAAAGTATCATCATAAGTTGCAATCCAGATTGCTTTAGAGGTTGCTGGTGATAAAAAAGATCCAAATTGAGTTTTGTTGTATATGAATAAACCAGCAATAATTGTTAAAAATATACCTAAAAATATTATTGTTTTGGCTATAATTTTCTTATTTTGACGCTTGTCTTTTTTTCTGATTATATACATAGAAAAACAGGCAATTGCAATCAAGAAATACACTATACCGTCGGCTCTGTTCAAATACAAAAATCCTGCAAACAGACCTATCAAAATAAAAGAATAAATTTTAGAGTTCTCATCATCAAACAATAACCCAAGCATCAGGAGTAACAATCCACCAAATACAATCCCCGGAACAATCGTTTCTGGAATGGTGAGGAATTTAAACATATATCCATTGAAAATTGCAAACGAACCGGCAATAATGCTAACAAATCGATTTTGACTAATTCTGAAACTTACAAAATAAGCCAGTGGAGCTAAGCTAGCAGCCAATATCCAAAAAATAATTCTACTTCCCGTAAATGTCGGACCAAATATATCCATTGAGAAAGCAGAAACAATGGATGCTAACGGGAGCCAATAAGAAAATAAAGGATGGGGAAAATCTGAAGGATTATCTAGAAAATTCCATATAACATTTAGGCTTGTTTGTCCCTCAGAAAGTTGTTTTCCACCCAGATAGTAATATTCCGCATCCATGTATCCTGGATTCTTCTGAAAGACAAAATTAATGGATAAAAGGATCAAAGCAAGAATGAAAAGTAGGTAAAAATCTTTTTGTTTCATCTTATTGTTCAAAATTATAGAGCACAATATCACCTATGGTATGTATGGAATAATTCTCACCATATTGCCTGAAAAGAAGGGTTAAATTCGGATTCTCAAATCCTTGATTTTCATACTCATCCAAGGTTTGCTGGAAAACCACATAAGTCAACTTTTCTTGATCTAAATATTCTTCCACCGATGAAACTGCCTGAAAGCCGAGCACTTTTTGGGATGGTGCTGCTAAAGTGTCATTGGGCGATCCAGGGATATCTCCAATGTATATCTGATTGTCACTTTCTCTATAAAACATAGTCGGGAAAAAAGATAATTTATTATCATGAATAATCAGTACTTCAGGTTTATTTTCATTTTCCAGATACTGTGACAGTTTTTTAAATTCTGACCTTGGGAATGATTCAAACTTATAAAAACTAAATAAAGAAACGACTGAAATAACGATAAAAAGCATCAAATTTATCTTCCGTGTGATATTTTTGGTTTCATCATAATATTTACCAAATAGTACAAAAAACCATGCCGCACTTATGAGAAATATTCTAGGAACAAATACAGGTTGAATGAGATATGAGAAAACAAATAACATGATTGGAGGAAAAAGTAAGAAAAGAAGTAACAATTCAAATTGTTTATTTTTAGATTTTAAAAACCACATGAACACGAATAAGATGATTGGAAGAAGGAAAATAAGAACAATGCCAATTTCAAGAATTGACATTGGTAAAAATGCAAATAGAGATAATAAGCTTTGAATCACATCGCTTATCCCGGGGGGTTGAGTCCAAAAAGCTCGTTGGATTTTTTCTATTTGTTGTGGAAGAAAATACAGCCATGGTAAAAATAGAAAATATATTATCCCTTGAATAGACAATATTTTTATTATCGTTTCTTTGTCTCGTTTGTATAAAAAC
>CAYSFA010000070.1:0-14417 GCA_964430025.1 uncultured Anaerolineaceae bacterium
GGTGGACAACAACAAAGATTGTGTATTGCCAGAGCGTTAGCGGTTTCTCCAGAAATCTTATTAATGGATGAACCAGCTTCTGCATTGGATCCAATTTCGACAATGAAAATTGAGGAATTGATGTGGGAATTGAAAAATCTATATACAATTCTGGTAGTTACACACAATATGCAGCAAGCAAGCCGGGTTTCTGATTACACAGCATTTATGAGTTTAGATCGTGAAAAGATAGACCAACGGGTTGGGGTTTTGGTAGAGTTTGATGAAACACCAAGATTGTTCGTCCGCCCTAAGGTGAAGGAAACTGAAGATTATATTTCTGGTCGATTTGGTTAGTCAATCAAAAAATAAAAATCATCTAACCTAAAAAATAACGGCACTGGTATAATAATAAGTCGCGAATTCATACAAAAAAGAGTGATTTATATTATGTTGGATAAAGTTAAATCGATTGAAGAAAAATATCAAGAATTATCCGAAGCATTGAATAATGTCGGTGACGATTATCAAAAAGCAGCACAAATTTCCAAAGAACGAGCGGAAATAGAAGAAGTGTATGGAAAAGCTCGAGCGTACCGAATCACCTGGGAACAACTCACTGAAGCGAAAGAATTGGTAGACTCTGGTGATGATGAGTTGAGTCAATTAGCACAAATGGATATTGAGACGCTTGAACCGAAATTGGAATTACTGGAAAATGACCTGAAAAGATTATTGGTCCCCACTGATCCAAGAGATAAAAAGAATGTCATTATGGAAATCAGAGCTGGTGCTGGTGGTGACGAAGCAGCACTATTTGGCGCTGAATTGTATCGGATTTACTCTCGATACGCAGAAAAACGCAATTGGAAAATAGAAGTTCTCAGTATTAATGAAATAGGAATCGGTGGTATTAAAGAAGTTGTTTTCAGCATTAAAGGTTCTGGTGCGTACTCCAGATTAAAGTTTGAATCTGGCGTCCATCGCGTCCAACGAGTACCAACAACGGAATCATCTGGCAGAATTCATACTTCAACTGTAACTGTCGCTGTTTTGGCAGAAGCAGAAGAATTTGACATCGAAATTCCTGCATCAGATATTCGCATAGATGTATATAAATCTGCTGGAGCAGGTGGTCAGAATGTCCAGAAGAATTCCACAGCTGTTAGAATCACACATCTTCCATCTGGTATGGTGATAGCCTGTCAGGATGAAAGGTCACAATTGCAAAATAAGCTCAGAGCCATGAGCATTCTTCGCGCTAGGCTTTATGAAATCGAAGAAAGCAAAAGAAATAGCGAATTGTCTGCAGACCGAAAATCACAGGTAGGATCCGGAGAACGTTCCGAAAAAATTCGAACCTATAATTATCCTCAAAATCGTGTGACAGACCATCGTATAAATATGTCCTCCTATAATTTACCAGCTATTCTTGATGGTGAAATTGATTTCTTTATCGATGAATTATCTATCAGAAGTGAATCGGATCGATTATCTGCCGTAGGTGAGGATGACGACTAATATCGCTGAATGGCGATATCAATCCAAACAAAAAATATCAAAGCTTAGCGATTCTTCAACCATCGAAATTAATGCGATCTTATGTGATGTGTTAGAAAAGGACTTGTCCTGGTGTTTGGCGAATCCATATACACAATTAGAGAATTATCAAATTCAACAATTAGATGAAATGCTAAATAAGTTGATTGAAGGCATTCCGTTAGCCTATGTTTTAGGGTTTTGTGAATTTTATGGATTGAAATTTCATGTTGATCCTAATGTGTTAATCCCCCGACCTGAAACAGAATTATTAGTTGAAGAGGCGATTCAGTGGTTTTCCACCCATCCGGAGAGGAAAACTGTTGCTGATGTTGGAATTGGATCTGGCGCGATCCTAGTCAGCGTAATGAACCAATTACCTCATTTGAAAGGTTATGGATTTGATAAATCCAGGGATGCGCTTCATGTTGCTAAAGAAAATCTAGAGTCAAACCAAATAAAGAATGTACAACTCATTCAAAAGGACCTTTTATCTGGAGTAGATAATAAATTTGACGTGATTTTAGCCAATCTGCCTTACATACCATCTGAAGAAGTTCAAACATTAAATGTATCCAGGTTTGAACCAAAAATCGCGTTGGATGGGGGAAGTCAAGGGGTTGATATTATTAAAAATTTAATTAACCAGATTCCAGATCATTTATCCAGACCAGGATTGGTTCTTTTAGAAATACAATTTGATCAGGCGAAGGTAATAACTGAAATTGCAAATCAAACCATTCCTTCAGCAAAGGTGTCAACGATAAAAGATTTGAGTGGTTTAGATCGAATTATCAAAATTGAGGTGTAACTTGGTTCAAGTGGTCAATCTTCAACAAGAATATTCGAAGGCTTTAGAAGAGTCGACGAGAATCCTTAATTCTGGTGGGATAATCGTTTTTCCAACTGATACTGTTTATGGTCTTGCTGCTAGAATGGATGATTCTTCAGCTATTCAACGAATTTTTTCAGTCAAGGGTAGGGAGCAGACGAAAGCACTGGCGGTTTTGATTGGAGAAATTGATCAAGTAGACCTTGTAGGAGAAGATTTATCCCCTAACGCCAAAAAATTAATGGATAAATATTGGCCTGGAGGTTTGACAATAGTTTTGAAGAAAAATGATAGAGTACTTACTCCACTTTCTCAGGACAATTCCATCGGGGTACGCCTTCCAGATGATGATTTCGTTAGATTATTAACCAAAAGAATTGGGCCATTGGCAACCACGTCTGCCAATAAATCGGGGTATCCAAGTACGACAAATGTTGCCCAAATCAAGGATCAATTGGGGGATTTGGTAGACCTGATTATCGATGGAGGTGAATCGCCTGGTGGAATTTCATCAACAGTTGTAGATTGCCGCTCAAAAGATATTAATATTCTGCGTGTAGGTGCGCTTTCCCCTGAGGAAATAAAGAATTTTCTAGTAGATGACATTACTACTTGATTCATTTTTGAAAAATAAATAAAGCACATCATGCTACAATAATTAAGCTAGTAGGAATGTTTTTAGGAGATCTGTGAAATCGTACAAAAGAGAACAATATTTGCAAATTTATGTTCCGCTAATCGTGTTTGTTTTAATTACGGTCACGTTGATTTTGGGTGTGATTTTGATTTCTGGAACTCAAGGTCAATCCATATCTCATTGGGGAAATATTTCTTCGGTCGTAGTGATTGTTCCATTGCTGATAAATTTCATAATTCTTCTTCTACTCATTATTTTGATAATTGTTGGAGTAGCAAAATTAATCAAATGGGTACCAATTCATTTATCAAACCTTTATGTAATAGTTATTAAATTAGCAATTTTTGTAATGAATGCATCCAATAAAATCACTTCTCCGATCATTAATTCACGTGCTAAATTATCTTCATTCCAATCCATTTTTAAGAAAGGAATTTCGAAATCATAATGATTCAAAAAAGTACCTCAACTTCCAAAATACTATTCCTGGGCGGATTAATTGGGTTAATTAGTGGTGTTATAGCTGCTTATCTTCTCGTTCAAAAATCCCAAGAAAGGGAAGAAAATTTAAGCATCACAGCTGGTGATGGTGTTAAAGTAGGACTAGGTGTTTTAGGTGTTCTAAAACTAATTTCTGATCTTGGGGATAGGAAGTAATTGATTAGTTTTCCAATAACAACTTGCTTGGGGCGATGATGGACAACTTGAAACCAATGTTGCGTTACGTTGTAGCAGGGAAATTTACCCGTGATTATTTGGTTTTTCCGGATGGGCGGGTGTACAACGATATTAAAGGGGGCAATCTATTCTATTCAGCCGCGGGATTAAGTTTGTGGGATAACAAGGTTGGGTTGGTAGGATTAGTAAGTGAGGATTATCCTGTAGAATGGCTCCAGGAGGCTGAAAGAAAAGGGTTTGATATTCGTGGGGTACAAGTTCTTCCCAACCATTTTGATCAAAGAAGATTTATCGCTTACCCAGTTTTAGATGAACCTGATTATAAAAATCCGATCGGACATTATTCCAGAATCAACCAACCATTTCCCAAAACTTTGTTAGGTTACTCTGATTTACCTGATGCAAATCACAACGAGGAGCAGAACAAATCGATAAAAATAAAAGATATCCCATTTGATTATCTTGATGTTTCTGCTGTTCACATAGGCGCAATGGAGTATTCACTTCAAACACGTTTACCTACGTTTTTCAGGCAGGGCCATGCAACAACCATTACGTTACAAGCTTCTGATCAATACATGAATTCTATCAATGGGGATGTTGTACCTTCAATTCTTAAAGATATTAATGCCTTTATCTGCACTGAATCGCAAATTAGATCATTATTCTATGGAAAAACATCGAATATTTGGGATATGGTGTCTCATTTGGATGTCTATGGTTGTGAAATTATTGTCATTGTGACAAAAAATAAGACCTTTTTCCTATGGGAGCGTTCAACAAAAAGAAAATATGAAATCCCTTCTTATCCAACCAAATTTTATGATCCGACTGGATTTGTAGATTCATTTTGTGGTGGATTTTTATCAGGATTACGATCTTATCAGAATCCACTAAAAGCAACATTGCACGGTGTTATATCAGCTTCTTTTACAATTGAAGGGGTTGGTCCATTCTACTGCTTGGAAGCTTTACCACAATTGGTTAATGCCAGGGTAGATTCGCTCTCAAACTACGTAAAAGAAATCTGAAACAAAAGGTTTAGATTTTTTCAAATCTTTTTGGAAATTTGAATAAAGAAACTAATTTGTGATTAAGAGCATGAAGTAGCATCTTTTTGGAGTTCGTTTGGATAAGGTGAAGATCAATTATCTCTTGGGAGAATAGGGCTTTTTGGTATTCTTGTAAGGTTATTGCCGATATTTCTTGCAGTTCTGGAAAAACCTCGTCAAATTGAGCAACAATCTCAGAAGGAGTAAATGATTTCTGGACGGATTTATTGTTGAGTGTTACGGCCAAAATTATTTTTGAAAATGCTTTTGCTTCTTTTGGCAACAAAGAATAGCGAGCCCAAAGTTGCAGCCAATTAGGAATTCGCCATCCACGCCTGGTTAGATAGTTTTCTAAAACGACAGGTGTTGCATCAATAATTCGCCTGGAAGGTTTTCTGAACGCATAGCCAACCCCAATTAAAATCCCAAATATCAAAAATATTATCCAAAATATAGAGGAATTGTTAGTATCTTGTTCTACAACAATTTCTGGTTCTTCCAGGATGGGTTGAATTACAATTTCAGGGGTTTCTTGATTCAAAGGATAATTTTCACCACCATCCAATAATGGAAGATCATTACGATTTAGATTTGGAAATGGTGTGACGGTATTTCCATTTTCAAAACTTTCTCCAGGATCTCTTTGAATAGAAGGTTGAATGGTTGTTGGTTCGAAAATAACCCAACCAATTCCTTGAAAATACACTTCTGGCCAGGCATGTAATTGTTCTCTTCTCACTAGAAATTCAGTCCCTGTTGAGTCTAATTGTTCACCTTGTGCATAACCAAATGAAATTCTTGCAGGAATTCCAATGGACCTCAACATCAAAACTTCTGTGGTTGCATAATAATTACAAAAACCTTCTTTCAGTTCAAATAAAAACCATTCGACAATATCCTGGTCGATCGGTGGAGAAGGGATTTGTTCGTTATAAGTAATATTTTCTCTTAAGTAATTCGTGATTTCTTCGACTTTGTCATAAGGGTTCGTTTTGTTTTCAGTCAGCTCCAATGAAAGATTGGATACCTTCTCGGAGAACTTGAATGGTAATTGTAAATATTTATTTGTGACCCATTCTGGATAATCCTGTGTGGATTTTCGTAATTGGGCAATAGTAGGATTGATGATAATATTTTCAACCTGATATATCTCGCCAGAGAATGTAATTTTATCCAGGGCTAAAGAGGTGATATCAATATTATTTGAAAGTTGATTTTGATAATTTGCTTTGAATGGTCTATCAATTTTCTGCGGATAAAGAGGAGCATATAAAACGCCTAAGTTTTTAAAAGTTTTTATCGAGAAGGTTCTTTTTGTGATTGTTGCGAAATCAGGGACATTAGGGATGTTCTCATTCGTTTCAAAAAGTTTTTCGCCATCATTTATCGACTCCCATTTATTATTGGTAAAGGTATCATACGATTTTCCTTTCCAATAATATCTAATCCCAGAAGGTTTTCTTTGGTTGGCTGATATTTCGAAAATCACTTCCTCGGTAAGTTGAGAGCCGGTTCCTAATTCGACCGTGTTTCCAAAGAATTCGGTACGAATATATGCAGTCCCCTGAATTGGAGCTGTAATCTTTGCAAATTGGGATTGAATTTCCGCGACGAAGCCAATCAGTTGTTTATTTTCTATGCTATCTTTTTGAAAGGCAGAGACAATTGTCGTGATGTTCCAGGATAACAACACTATAACGAAAGCTACGATCAGGGATGATTTCCTAATAAGTGGTTCAGCTTCAAGATCAATGGGGATTCGTCGTAACCGCCAATTTCTTGAATTATCCATCAATGAAATTCTTGAAATGAGGACCAACAGGAAAAAAATGAAGAAACCTGTGTATAAAAAGTTAGATTGGTGGTAATAAATTTCTGCTGAAAATATTGTGATGGCTGATATGAAAATTGGAAACCAGGGATTAGAAGATCTAACAAGTAAATAACCAGCGAACAATGCAGTGAACCAAATTACGATACACAGAAAAGATAGAAATAAAATTGGATCACTAATCGGTGTGTTATCTATTAACTGACGTAATGTAAATAATATTCTTCCAAGAATACTCTCAAGCCTGGAAACCCAATTAATTGAAGAACTATAGGTAATACCAATAGCCCATGGAAGAGCTATAACAGAATACAAAAGAATAAATAAGCTAGAAAGAAGAGTTTTGAACCTGCTGTATCCCAATGTGATACCCAGTAAAAACCCTAACGAAGTTAGCCAATTAAGAAGGAAGAGATGTTCAATCCACTTTGTCGAATGAATTTTTAATGAGGTCAATAACAATAGTAAAAATAACACAAAAATGGATGAAAAGTTTAGAGATTTATTCGTTCGAGCTCTCATGATTAAAGTGTACAATAAAGAAAATTGATCATCAATCCATTATATGGAGTTGCCATTATGTTTTGGGAAAATATGTCACAAATCAATATTTTGTTTCAATCCTTGGGTGATTGGTTGTTTTATCCAATGCGTTTATTCTCCTTTTTAGGGGATGAGGAATTTTACTTATTCATCATGCCGGCTATTTACTGGTGTTTTGACTCAAGATTAGGGTTGAAATTAGGACTTTTATTGATGTTTTCTAACGGAATGAATGGAATATTTAAATTTATTTTTCACGGTCCTAGACCATTTTGGGTAAATGAGAAAGTGAATGCTTACATATTAGAAACCTCGTTCGGAGTACCATCAGGTCATTCCCAACACGCTGTTGCAATGTGGGGTTATATTGCTTCTCTTACAAAAAAGAAATGGTTACGATGGATCTTAATTTTTATTTTTGTTATGGTTGGTTTATCCAGAATTTATTTAGGGGCTCACTTCGTTTTTGATGTTTTGATTGGATGGGTGATAGGTGGACTGGTTTTGTTATTGTTTATTTCTGTTGAAAGAAAATATGGAAAAAAGATTGAGAATTGGACAAAACCAAAAAAAATCATTTTTGGTTTACTCGTAAGCTTTTTAATGTTAGTGATTCCTTATCTACTAATAGTACTCAACATTAATTGGGAATATGACCAAAGGTATTTGATTAATGTCAATCGGGTTTTTGATGGAATCACCCCAGACCCATATTCTCTGGATGGAGTTATCACAGCAGCTGGAGCCTGGTTTGGTTTGGTCGTAGGGGTTGTCATCGTTTCCGATCAAATTCCGCTTGGAAAAATCACATCCTCGATCAATAGAAGAATTGTTCGCTTTATTATTGGAGTAATCGGTGTGATGATTTTATGGGCTGGCTTAAAGATTATTTTTCCCGAAGATATCGTTTTCGTCAGTGAATCCTTGAGATATTTAAGATATTTTTTGATTGGCTTATGGATCTCGGGAGGTGCACCATTGCTTTTTAAGAAATTAAGCCTATAAATAACTTGGATATTTTACTTGTCATTTATGTATAATTTTAAGAAATGGATTTGGAGGTAAATTTGAGAAAATTTATATCATTCTCGATCGGATTCTTTACTGGAGCAGTAGTCGTTGGTGTCATATCACTCTTGTTTGCCCCGGATTCCGGAGCTGGCATTCGAGAATCGATTAAGGATACTTTTCTTCAAACAAAAAATGAAATTTCTTCAGCTGCTCAACAAAAAAGATTAGAACTTGAAGCTGAATTAAAGAAACTAAGACAAAACGAATAAGGTTATTCTATAGATCGGAATCGATAATACGCTGGTTGCCTCGTAAACCGAGTTGTGCCTGCAACGATTAAGATTGTCTTATTATTTGTTTTTCCGTTAATTTTTACTTCAAAATCCTGAGCATCTGATAAATCCAATTCTGTTATGTAAACCTCACCTGATTTGTATTCCAGGAGGATTACTTTGTAAGTTTGCGGAAGAATATTTTGGATTCTTACCCAACCATCCGCTACCCAACCACCATTATCTGATTCAAAATCAGAGAAGTAATTAATTGCTGGAATTTCAATATCATCAATGAGAAGCCCTTCTCCGTTGACTGCTGCATCGGTAACATATTCAAATCGGATTTCAACTTCTTCACCAGCAAACTGAGAGAGATCAACCACCTCTTTTTCCCACCCATTTGAGGTGCCATTATATCCACATCCATAACTATTTCCTGAGGGGTTAAGTAATGTGCATGAGGGTGAGTCAATTATCTCCCAATTTTCCCCATCTGTGGACGCAGTGATGTAAAGATAATCATAATCAATTTCAATATCAAACCATGTCATAAATGACATTTCAATGGGTTGATCGATTGATGTGAAATCGAAAACCTGTGACAGAATCATGTTGGATTCATCGCTTTTGTTGGACCAAAAGGCAAATTTACCTGAATACGCAGATTCTGGGATAATTTTTGTCGTGGTTTCACCATCAAATTGAATTGTAATGTCTTGATTACAGGTGAACTGGATGTAATCCGCCCCATATTGCTTAACCGATCTCTGATTCCATTCAAAATTACAATCCTTGACCACTTCTGTTAATGTTACTTGTGCTACATCTGAGTAATTTTGATAATCATATCTTCCGTCTTCTATTCTTTCATCGAGTACGTAGTTGGTAATTATCCAATCTCGGAATAAATCATCAGCTGAAACAATTTGTCCGGAAATTTCATCCAATATCTCAAAAGATGCCAGGACTTCGTCAATACTTTCTAAACCATTATTGTCATTTCTGACCAAAGCTTGGGTTGCTTCTTCCCCAAATCGATTAAGAAAATAATTAACAAATAAAAATGATGATCCATAATGAGGGGTGGTATTGGCAGGGCTATTTGGCCAGTCATTTAGTTGTAAATCAGGATTTGCAAGGAATAAGTAATCGAAACCCGAATCATAATAACCATTTAAGAAAGCAGCCAATTCGGAGAATCCCTCATTTATCCAAGAAGATTCATTACGATCTTGATACCAATGGATCATGTGTTGGTATTCATGGGCTAAGACACCGTAGGTAAATTTCTCACTTAATTGAACATTGTCAGCACTTAGCATAAACATTTCATGTGAATTCGAGAATTCATGCACCTGAGGGGGAACTGCATCAGCAGATGAAAAATAACCGGCAATTCCGGAGCCGATATTATTTGCAAATAGGATGAACAATCTATTATTTTCGTCGATGCCAGGCAACCATTCAGTTCCAAAAAATTCACGGTTGGTGGGGAGAATATCATCCTCAAAAGTTGTTACCAATCGAGCAAGCTCATTTTTGTCGAATGAGACGCCTTCTTCTACCCAAAAATATACATTCTCTGTTTTGTAACCCAAATTTGCTGTGATCAATTTATTTTCATTTGTGTCTACGTTGGTAATCCAAAATTCTTTTGAATCTCCAAGGTTATATTCAGTTAAATTCGGAACTGATGAAGGAATATTATCAATATCCTTCAGTCGGCGAGCTAAATCATACGGATCATTTTCTGGAATTTCAGCATTCTTAAGGACTTCCAGTGTTTCGTTTATTTCTACAATAGTTTCCGGTTCTAAAGTGGGTAAAAAACCTGTATCCGGAAAATGATCAAGATCAGATTCGTCGGAGAAATAATCCTGGTTGTTTTCTGGTATATATGGATTAAGTAATTCAGAATCAAAGTTGTCAATGTTGTTTGAAATGACAGATCTTGTGAGAATTACAGCTCCTGCAATCGTGAATAATAAGCAAATGCAACAGATGATGATTAATAATGCAATTATTAGGATGATAAATATGTTTTTAGATTTCAAAAAATCTCCCTGGGTTGTCAATAATAGAGAAATTATACGCCTTTAACTTCGAAGATTTATAAACATGTGAAATGATTCAATCCCTTAGGTTTTACCTTTCGATAAATACCATTAACTGAATAAACCAATGTTCTGATTCATTGGGTTATAAGGGATTATAGAAATGGATTATTTTTTCTTTCGAATCCAACAGTTGTTTCGGGGCCATGACCAGAGAGCAATCGGGTGTCATCTGTAAGAGGTTTTATAAATTGGTCAATACTTCGAAGGAGAAGCAAATGACTTCCACCAGGGAGATCAGTACGACCTACACTCATCCTGAAGATTAAATCCCCAGAAAAAACAATTTTTTCATCTCTAACAGAAAAAATAACATGGCCAGGCGTATGCCCAGGAGTAAAAATGGTTTCGATATCCAGATTGCCCAATTTAAATGGTTCGAAATCTTCGAGAAGGTGAGTTGGTTTTGCCTGAATTTCAAATGGAAAACCAAACATTTTCGCTCCTCCATTTTCTAACCATAAAGGTAAATCATTTTTATGTAAAAATATTTCAGGTTGATTTACAAGGTTTGGCAGTAATTCATTAATTCCCGCGATATGGTCAAAATGGGCATGTGTACACCAAATTTGTTTTATTTCAAATTCATCTTCATAGCCTAAAATTTGTTTACTTCCAAAAGATGGATCTACGATAGCTGCGAATTTGGTTTCCAGGTCGATTACTAAAAATGTGTTATTTTCTAAAGGGCCGAGGGTAAAAGGAATAATTTTATATTTCATTTATATTTCCTGAATTTGTGTTTTTGGTAGAAATAGGAAATTAATTACGGAGATCACTACCAATCCTGTGATCGAAACGATGAATATTCTTTCCGGATTTTGATTATAAACAATCCCACAAATTATTGGTGCAAGAATAATTGCTAGGCCGTTTACCGTTTCAATAATTCCATACGCTAGACCTGTGTCTTTTGCATGAATGTATTCTCGACTGAAGGCTAACAACATACTTCTTGCTAATCGATATCCACCAAATCCAAGGTAAGCAATTGCGTAGAGTGGAAATTGTTTGCCTACCAATAACAATAAAGGGAAAAGGATAGTAAAAGGCAAACTGATTAAGAATCCAATTTTGGCAGAAAAATGACCAAAAGAAAGCGCAAGGATAACATTACCCAAACTTCCAAGTGTGCCTAAAAACCCAATTTCCTGCAAATTGATTTGACGATGGTCTAAAAGAAAAACAGACGAAAAGTTTTGTGTAAATACCATAAAAAACAAGGTGAAAAATGCCAAAACGACAACTTTTAGAAAAGGAATATTAGAAAATAATTTATTTGATGAATGTGTTTCAACATGCAATTCTAATTTTGGTTTTTTGATTAGGAGAATTAATAATGTAGATATTACAAAGCAACCACTGGCGATGGAATACAAGACCCTTAATCCAATCATATTTCCCAAAAAACCTCCAAGGGATGGGCCGATGACCGCCCCTAAATGGAAAGCTGCGGAAGTAATGGTTAAGGATTTCTCTGCACTCCATTTCCCCCTCACAGAAGTAATATAGGAATTCATAGGAGCTAAGGCAGAACCTGTTAGTCCATAAAGTAAGAGTGCAATGATGAAAAGATTTAAAGTTGATGATAAAGCCATTAAACCCGCAGCAAGTGTACCAAGAATCCATGACACCCACATAACTGGTCGTGGGCCAAATCTGTCCGATAGATAGCCGGAAGGCATTTGCGACAATGTTGTCATTACCCCCATTCCCCCTAAGATTTCCCCAATTCTAATCGGATCCGCACCCATTTGTTGGAGATAAATTGGTTGGAAAAAAAGGAATAATCCTTCACCTATTCCCCAGGTAAACAAAGAAATCGAGACTAATTTCAGATTTCTGTTCATTTTAAATAAACAATTTTCTTGAAGAAAATCACTTTTATTCGTTGGTGAATTTCTTTTGGTGAGAAATACAATCCATTTAGTAGAACACAGTTAGGATTGAATGCTTTTAGAATTAATGGATCATAGGTTGAAATTAGTATTGAAATACTATCCATTATTTACTTTAATTGAAATAAATCTCGTGGCAAATCGGTTAAGGATATTGATCCTGATTCAGTTATCACAACATTATCTTCTATTCTTATTCCACCTTGTCCTGGGAAATAAATTCCTGGTTCAATTGTGAAAACCATGCCAGTTTCCAAAACTTGTTGATTCTCGGAGAATATGTAGGGAGCTTCATGGGCATCCATGCCTAATCCATGGCCTGTGCGGTGAGTAAAGTATTCGCCATATCCTGCCTTTGTTATGACAGATCTGGTGGCATCATCAACTGACCCAGCAGTAACGCCTGGTTTACTGGTGAATTTTCCTTGCTCGTTAGCCTTTTCAACAATTTTTGCGATTTCAAAAAACTTTGGATCAACGTTTCCCACTGCAAAGGTTCGGGTAATATCCGAAACATAACCATCGTAACTGGCCCCCCAGTCAACCAGGAGTAATTCTCCTTGAGTGATAACATGGTCCGTGGGTGTTGCATGTGGATCAGCAGTGTTTTCTCCTGCTGCTACTATCGGCGCAAAGGGCAATTCACCGGATCCTTGAAGAAGTAAATTGATTTTCAATTGAGAAGCCAGTTGTTTTTCTGACATGCCTTCCACAGGTTGTTTAAGAGTTTCAAGCAATGCGTTTTGTGCAATGACGGCTGCTTTTTTCATATTTTCTATCTCTTTTGAATCTTTGATTAATCGGAAATCAGAAAAAACCGAGGAAGCAGAAACTATTTGGCAATTAGGTAAAGAACTTTGAATTAGTTCTAATTCTAAAAATCTAAATCTATTTGCTTCCACACCCACTCTACATTGGTCTAATCCCAATCTTCCAATGGTCTTTTTGAAAAAGTCAGGCCAAAACGCAGGATTGTCAGAATAGGTATAAATGTTATTTTTTGAAAAAACCTTATTCGCTCGTGAAGCTTCTAGTTCCGGAAGAATAAGTTGGACTTCACTTTCTTTCGTTATGAGCAAAATTGTAGGGCGTTCCATTAAGTGAAAATCCAAATCAGTCAAATACAAAAAACTGAAACCTGGGTTGAGGACAATAGCATCTAAATTTTCTTGCTGCATGGATGTCAATAATCTCAAAAATCGATCATTATTCATAAAAACCTCTTGTTTTTTTATTGTGGGGGTGCTTTCTACTAGACCTACGATTTATCATTCCTACCATCATTAATAATTTGTAGAGATATCAATTAACCCTTTTTCTCTCGCCCGATGGTTCAATCTTTCAAAAAGGAAAATTGACAACAAACCCGTAATTAATGAAGTACCAATGAGAATTAATATCAAGTGGTTATTCGTCAAGTTGCTAAATGTTGGGAAAGCTAATGCGACGTTACCTACCAATGCTCTTCTAATCAATTCCAACCAATAGGTGATAGGCAGAGCGTATCCAACTGGTCGTAACCAAGTTGGGAGAATTTCCAAAGGAAATATGGCACCAGTAAAGAGGAACAAACCGCTTGCCACTACATCTCCAATGTAATAGGAGTGTCGGGCAGTTATCAATGTTATTCCAGCTAATAGCAATCCAAATAAAGACAACATAAGAATGCCCAGAACGAGTGAAACGAAGAATAGTAGCCAGTCAACTTGAGAGATATCGAAAGGAACATTAAGAAATAGAAAACCTGCCAGCAAAGTAATTATTACTGAAAAAGATCCGGTCAAAAATTTCGCGACACCACGACCAAATAAATACATTGGAATGTTTACCGGGGCAATATAAATATATTTAAGGGTTTTGTAATGTTCCCGATCATCTATGATTGTCCAGGAAATTCCTGACAATACCGCGGGAACATATTGATAAAAAGCATTTCCTAAATATAAATAGGAAAACATCGGATTCTGGAAGTTTCCATCAGTGATGATGGAATACATAACTACCAAAATTCCGGCACTGGCTAATGGT
>CAYSFA010000070.1:14427-14929 GCA_964430025.1 uncultured Anaerolineaceae bacterium
GAATAAATGGCAAATAAAAACGGATCAGTCCAGTTTGACTCAATTTTCCACCCTAACCAGGAAGCAGATATAAATGACCTAAGAAAGACAAGATTATTCATTATTATCTCCTGTTCTCGGTCAATCTGCCTTCCCGAACGGCAAGTTTTTCAATGTAAGATAAAAGAAATTTCGCTGAAATCACATAAATAATGGATAATCCAATGAGAATGAGAATCTCCAATTCTACGCTTAGAAAACCAAGAGTTGGTCCACTCTTGAAGATTAATTGACGCATTGCATCCAGCCCTAAAGAGAGTGGAATAACTGACCCAACTGCTGATCCCCAGAAACCAAGATTTTTTAAAGGAAAATACATCCCTGAAATTAAATAAACTGGTTCTGTCGCGAGGTTGGAAATGTGCCAGGCTTCCCGACTTAATAGTAGGAATATCGAAGCACTCATCATACCGAGACCATATAAGGCAACCATACTGAGGATGAAGATAGCAAATAATTGCCA
>CAYSFA010000071.1:0-14909 GCA_964430025.1 uncultured Anaerolineaceae bacterium
TACCAGCCAGGATGGAATTACAGATCCAGGTTATCCGATTGATACAAATAGGACTCCGGAGCCTGAAGGGAGTTATCCTCCATCAGCAGGTAGTGGTACACCAACCTCCGAAGGATACCCGCAGCCAGGGAATGAAGAGCAAATTGAAACTCGATCAGTTACTGAAGGTACATCAAATACACCGACCAGATCTGTTTTAGGAGGAATTTTCAATCGTACCCCCAGTCCAGAAAATCAATCTGCTGAAAAAGACAATAGTTGGATATATCCATTATTAGGTAGCCTGATTGGGCTTTCTTTGGTATTATTGGTCGGCTATTTCCTTTGGAAAAAAGGCTATTTGGCATTACCGTTTGAGTCAAAAAATGAGCGATCAAGAATTGATGTAGATAGCACAGAGAATTGACCAATTTTTGACTTTTTATTTTGAATGTGCTATTCTACTTAATTGTTATTTTATGCACAATGAATCTATCTTTGGAGAATGAGATATGCAGCGTGAACGCGTGTCTGAAAATGTTTACTGGTTTCAAAGCGATGTATATGCCCAGGTAACAGCTGGTGTAATTACCGGGCCAAAATGGGCGGTGGTGATTGATACATTACCTGTCCCGGATGAAACATTAGCCATGAAAGCCTTCATAGAAGGCCAACTTGAAGTTCCAGTTCAATATATTATTAATACTCATTATCATGCTGATCATACCTGGGGAAATTGTTTCTTTCCCGGGGCTACTATTATCAGCCATGAATTATGTCGGAAATTACAATTGGAAAAAGGTCAGTCCTCTTTGGACTTAGCCATTCAACAAAATCCAATCTTTAAACCTGTCAAATTGGTATATCCCCACCTCACTTTTGAAAGCGGCAATATGTCATTAAGAGTGGGAAAAAAGAACCTGGTATTATTCCCAACCCCTGGACATAGCGATGATGGAATCTCGGTTTTAATTGAAGAAGATCGTGTACTTTTTGCTGCTGATGCCTTTCTCCCAATTCCATACTTCATCCAGGGCAATATTGAACAGCTCATAAACTCATTAAGAAGTTTTACGAATATGGGTTTGGAAAATATCATTCAGGGACATGGAGATATCATTTTACGTGGTGAAATTGAAGACACGATCCATCAAAATATTGAATATCTTTCCACCTTAAAGAAAAAAGTGCGGGCTGCGGTAAAAGACAAATATCCACTTCGAGCTGCATCATCTATTACTGTAGAAAGTTGTGGCAAAAGCAGGGTTTTACTGGGCGGTCTGGGTGATTCCTTACACAGAAATAACGTCAAATGGCTGCTTAATCAATACGCGGTAGAAGAAGGAATTGAGTTGATTGACTCCCCATATGACGATTACGAAGATGACATCATTGATGAATAAAAAAAAAGCCTTTCGGCTTTTTTTTTATTCCTGAAATACTTTCTTCTTTAACCACTTCGCCCGAAGACCAACTACCCGTTCCGTGCCTTCTATAAGCCGCCTAATATTTGGCCGGAGAGCCCAAACCAATACAAACAGTGCAAAGGCGCCATACAAGACATAAGCCCAGGGGGAAAGCCCCATTATTGCTCTGACGATAAAAACCACCATCGCAATGAATGCGATACTCATCGTGGTGACAGAGGCATATCCAATAAACAAGTAGACAATTACCGCGATCGGCAAAATGATTAGCGCGATTGGATTCCACAATGCGATGGCTCCACCTAAAGCTGTTGCTCCACCTGCACCTCCACGCAATGCCCATTTTCCATCCTTGCGATGAATCAGGAAGATGGAGTAATTATGTCCTACAATTGCTAATAAAGCTGCTCCAACTTGCACCCAGGGCATCTGAGGAGCTAACCAACTTACTACCCAGGCTGTTGCAGCTCCTTTAAGGACATCCAACCCGGCAGTAATGACCCCTGCCCCAATGCCTGCAGCACGCATTGCATTCGTACCACCAGTCCTACCAGAAGCAATTTTAAGAATATCTCGACCGTTGATTATTTTAACGACAAAGAATCCAAATGGAATCGACCCCATTAAATATCCCAATATTAAAACGAGAATTACGTTACCTGTTTCCACCATTGATCCCTCAATTATTTATTTACTTATTTTAACACTCAAAAAATCATTCGTTACGATTCAGAAGGTTTCCAAATTAATTTCTTCGTATGTTGCATCCATGATTATAAATGCTTTTAACTGCCATTCTCCATTTTCTGTAAAACCAATTATTGTTGCCGCTCCAGGATACAAAAATTCCTTAATATCCGTTTCTGAAGGTTTGTCTGGTCCAGTAGGGTGAGAATGGTAAATCACAAGCAGCTCCAACCCACTAGACTCAATCAATTCCAATGCTCTTAATAATTCTAAAGGTTCCATATAATATCGCACTCGAGAGTGGGATTGATTAGTTATCGGTAAATTTGTCGAAACCTTGTTTCCTAAACCAGCCAAAATACCACAAGCTTCCTCTGGTAAATGCTCGTTGAAATGATTCTTTATCTGTTCTGTAATTTCTTGTGGAATTATGATTTTATCCATTGGTGAAAAAAGCCATAAACCCTAAGAAAGAAAATAATGTGGCTGGTTCCGCGAACAATGAAATGCCGCGTTTATTTTCCAGATATGCAATCACTAATAAGGTGAGTGGGTATGCGATTGAAACAATCGTTAACCCGAAGCTAAGTGGCTTTACCGGCAAATAGTGCAGTCCTAGAACAATTTGTCCCACAAATAAAGCAATTCCTGCCGCCCAATACCAGTGCCAATTTCCTAAAGTCCTCAGATAAATACTACGTGCCACTAAAAAAAACAAGATCACCGTCAACGCTGGAAGAATTAAGAACAACCTCACTCCCGAGGATTGTAAAGTGATCGTTAATACAAGAAATAAAGCAAATGAGATCACAGTCAGACCAAGACTTGCTGGTAAATGGGCAGGGCTATTAGGATCAACCACCAGGTATTCAGCAACTAATACAAAGACTAATAATAACCCACCTAATCCAACCACTGCCCACCACTCTATTCCGGTATCGAGGAAAGATAATGGCACTCCGATCACCCAGGCAGTGAGGGCTGGAACTAGTCCATGTTGTAAAACCGATCGTTCTTTTTGATTTGGATGGGTTTGAATCAACCAATCAGAACCAAAAGCAGCCAGAATCGCGACCAATAATGACACAATCGTTACAAAGTTGAATTCGACATCAAAAACAACCCATGGAAATCGAATGGCTAATGTCTGCGTCGGGATTTCCACAAATGGAACCAAAGCATACGCTAAAATAATTACCGCTGAGATAATACTCAGACGGTTATAATCGGGCATTCGACTGCTTTCATTCATTACTTAATTCTAACGAGATTTCCTGGATAATACCAGCATTATTAGAACAAATTAGCAAAATTCAAACCTTTCTTATGGTAAAATTAGGGGTTGAATGAATACAAAAATTGAAGACACAAAACTTACACCTCCCCGTTTGATACCAACACTATTGGCTGGTTTTAATACGGTTTCAAATAACCTGGCACTGATTTTATTTCCATTAGGGCTGGATCTATTAATTTGGTTTGGTCCTCAAATCAAGTTGGAGAATTTTCTCAAACCAATCTATACCCAGGCCATTCAAACCTTAATTGCCTACAACAATGCGGAATTTGAACAACTTTTAGAAACATCCCTGTCAGAAATCGAAGTCATTCTCTCAAGGATCAATTTAGTACATACAATTTCAACATTTCCACTTGGTGTGCCAAGTTTATTATCCGGTCAAGGAATTGAAAAAACTCCTATTGGTACTCCTATTATTTTTGATCTAAATTCTTTTGGATCAATTGTTCTCCTTACATTATTTTTATTTCTTGCGGGACTAGTGTTGGGTTCTTTATATTTGACAGCCATAGCCTATAGTACATCGAAGAAAACTTATACAAACACTTTTGAGATTTTGGGGAAGAAGATTATCAAAGGATTGGGTTTGGCAATAATAATACTCATAATCATCGTGATATTAATTCTCCCGATCCTTTTTGTTGTCTCACTGTTTTCCATATTCAGCCCGGTATTATCACAAATTGTTTTGTTAATTTCTACATTTATTTTAATTTGGCTGATTATTCCATTAATTTTTTCCCCGCATGGAATATTCGCGAACGACATGGGAATAGTTCAATCGATTCTCTACTCAATCAAAGTTGTTAGATCATATTTACCGGGTACAGGTATGTTTCTATTAGCTGCGATTTTAATTGCCCAAGGATTGGATTTATTATGGATTTCAGCACCCAGTGATTCCTGGCTAACTTTGATCGGAATTACCGGCCATGCATTTATTTACACTGCATTAATTGCTTCCAGTTTCATTTATTACCAAAAAAGTAGTGAATGGACAAATGAAATTTTAGAACGAATTAAGAACATCAAGAAAGATTGATCGGCATTTAATCCGATCCAGGAGGATTTGTGGTACAGCCCAATCAGAATAATAACTCATCATATGGTGCAAAAGATATTCAGGTACTTGAAGGACTTGAGGCTGTAAGACGTCGCCCAGGCATGTATGTTGGTGGGACGGACATTAAAGCATTGCATCATCTGGTTTATGAAATTGTTGACAATTCAATCGATGAAGCTTTGGCCGGGTATTGTGATGACATCACAATCGAGATCGGTGCTGATAGCAGTGTTACCGTTTCAGATAATGGTCGTGGTATCCCTGTAGACATTCACCCTGAAAAAAAGGTATCTGCTTTGGAACTTGTCCACACAGTTCTGCATGCTGGTGGAAAATTTGGTCATAGCAGTTATAAAGTTTCTGGTGGTTTGCATGGTGTGGGTGCATCCGCTGTTAATGCCCTGTCAGAATGGTTTCGGGTAACAGTTTATCACGAAGGAAAAATGCACTTTCAGGAATACAGGAAAGGGATTCCCCAGGGTCCAGTGAGTGTGATCGGGGAATGTGATCCTGAACGACGAGGAACAACGACTTATTTCAAATTTGATAGAGAAATTTTTAAGGATGAAATCGATTTCCGTTTTGAAACGTTATCACAAAGATTTCGGGAGATGGCTTTTGTAACCAAAAAGGTGAAAATCCGATTAACCGACTTGAGAGCTAATCGAGAAGCCACTTATTACTTCGATGGCGGAATTATCTCTTTTGTTCGTTACATCAATCGAAATCGTGAGAACCTGCATCCGGTGTTCTTCGTCGAAAAAGAAATTGATGGAATTAGCGTCGAAACCGCTCTGCAATATACAGATGCTTACGCTGAATCTGTTTATTCTTTCGCAAATACCATTAACACCATTGATGGTGGAACACACATGACCGGTTTACGCACCGCTTTAACCCGTGTGATTAATGATTACGCAAGAAAAAGCCAATTGATCAAAGAAAGTGACCCGAATTTTTCTGGTGATGATACTCGTGAAGGGCTTACAGCTATCGTCAGTGTAAAGGTGCCGGATCCTCAATTTGAATCACAAACCAAAGTGAAATTAATGAACCCAGAAGTTCAGACTGCCGTCCAACAGGTGATCACTGAAGGGTTCGCTGAATTTTTACAGGAAAATCCTAATGCAGGCAAAGCAATTGTTCAAAAATGTTTAACCTCTGCTCGGGCAAGAGATGCAGCTCGTAAGGCTCGTGATCTTGTCATACGAAAATCCGCTTTAGAGTCAATGACATTACCGGGTAAATTAGCCGATTGTTCCTCTCGTGATCCACAACACTCTGAAATTTATATCGTTGAAGGAGATTCAGCAGGTGGTTCGGCAAAACAAGGTCGTGACCGACAATTTCAGGCGATCCTTCCATTGAGAGGAAAAATTCTAAATACCGAACGTGCACGATTAGACAAGATTTTATCCAATGAGGAAATCAAAGCCATGATTTCCGCGTTAGGTGTCGGTATTGGTGACAGTTTTGACCTGGGTAATTTACGATATCATCGCATCATCATTATGACTGATGCTGACGTAGATGGAAGTCACATCCGCACACTTTTATTAACTTTCTTCTTCCGGTATATGCCCCGGCTCATTGAAAGCGGTCATCTTTATATCGCGCAACCTCCTTTGTATCTAATTTCTCATAGAAACCAAAAATTCTATTCTTACACGGAACAAGAAAAGGATAAAATTATCAAAGACTTAGGGCTAAATCCGGATAAAGTCGGTTTACAACGATACAAAGGTCTCGGTGAAATGAATCCTGAGCAACTGTGGGAAACTACTATGAACCCGGAAAATCGAACATTATTACAGGTTTCCATTGAAGATGCAGCACAAGCTGACTTAACCTTCGATATGTTGATGGGACAAGCTGTCCCCCCTCGAACCCGTTTTATTCAAACTCATGCCTTAACCGTTCAAAACCTGGACGTCTAAGAAAAACTCCAACATCTAAAAAATCCATTGGCAAAACAAGCCAATGGATTTTTTCTTAATCATTAAACAAACTATTTATCATTTTTGCTTTCATGCTACACTAATTTTGTAAACCAGAGAAAGAGGTGAGGATGGCAAAAGCTCTAGTTTTTAAAGCAGAAGATTTACTTGATTTCATGATCCAATTTTTCAGGAAACTGGGTGTCCCACAGGATAGGGCTGAAATCACCGCTGAGATTCTTCAATCTGCTGATCTTCGTGGGGTAAGTTCGCATGGCATGATTCGGTTACACACCTATTACGGAAGTCGGTTGCAGAAAGGGCTTATTGATCCTCGTGCAAACAATGAAATCATGCGAGAGAGTCTAGCATCTCTTGCAATTGATGGAAAAAATGGACTTGGCCAGGTTGCTGGAAAAGATGCAATGCTTCGTTGTATCAATAAGGCAAAAACTTCTGGGGTCGCCATGGTTACAGTGCGTAACAGCAACCATTATGGAATTGCAGGTTATTACGCGATGATGGCACTGGAACATGACATGATTGGGATCAGTTTTACTAACGCCCAACCATTGGTAGCCCCTACGTTTGGCCGAAAAAGATTGTTAGGGACTAACCCGATCGCGGTTGCTGCCCCAGCATTACGAGAAAAACCATTTGTTTTGGATATGGCAACCAGTATTGTGCCTATCGGGAAAGTCACAGTTTTTGATAAAGCAAGTGAAAAATTACCTGAAGGTTGGGCAATCGACTCCACCGGACAGACAACAACTGATCCAAAAGCTGTTCTCGAAGGAGGTGCGTTATTCCCACTTGGAGGTCCTGAATTATTGAGAGGATACAAAGGATATGGTTTGGCGTTATGGGTGGACATCTTTTCAGGTGTTTTGGCTGGCGCAGGATTTGGCAGGAATGTTGCAGACCCTTCTAGAGTCGCAAACGCGAATGTAGGACATTTTTTTGCAGCAATGCGATTGGATGCATTTCGTGATCCGGATGAGTTTAAATCAGATTTAGACGCTCTATTCCAGCAACTAAAATCTGCTGAAAAAGCGATTGGACATGACCGTATATATATCCATGGTGAAAAAGAATTCGAAATGACCGAAAAATATCAGAAGGAAGGAATTCCTCTCCTGGAAGAAGTTGTAAAATCACTAATCGAAGCCGGCAACCAGGTTGGCGTGAAATTCGATCTAAACTCTCTTTCCGAAGTGATCGTCGATCCTGCCCATTCTGAGAATTAGACTTACTCGTTTAGAATCACCAAAGCCTCATTTGGAAGTAATGTTATTTTTCGATCATAAATTGGTGGTAATGTGTCTCGCTGGTTGGATAATAGCAATTTCCAATCTCCTTTGATTATTTGAGAACTTAGAACCAAACCGACTTCTTTTTTTCCAAAATTGAGGGCAACCAGGGCACTCTGGTCATTCGATTGCCGAAGATAGGCTAAGATCCTTTTTGGATCGAACGTGATTGGCATATACATACCTTGCTGGAAAACCGGATAAGTTTTCCTCATTCTAAGCAACTTTTTATAGAAATTGAGAAGGGAGTGAGGGTCATTTTCCTGGACTGCTACATTTCGCCACATGTAATTATCATGGACTGGTAACCAGGGTGTATGGGTTGAAAATCCCGCATTTGTATCCTGATTCCATTGCATTGGTGAACGGCATCCATCCCGTCCTTTGTAAAACGGCCAAAATCTTCTTCCTACCGGATCTAACACATCTGCCTTTTTGTTGATCGGGAGGTCGCGCATTCCGACTTCTTCTCCGTAATACAGGAAAGGAGTCCCACGTAAGGTTAACAAAAGCGTAGCCAGGACTTTTAATCGTTCATCATCCTCACTACGAGTGTATCGAGACGCCGACCGAACAACATCATGATTGTTTAATACGTAACACGGCCAACCTTTTTGTGATAATTCATCCTCCCATTGTTGGATTGCTTTATAAAATCCACCTGGTTTATACCGGCTATTCAGAAATGAGAATTCAAAAGCAGCATGTAATGCCTTGTCTCCCATGTAGTGTGCAGCTGTTTGGTAATCCCCCTCAAAAGTTTCGCCAACCGAATAACGTTCCGGATATGTATCCAATAATTCTCTGAATTTCTTCAGGAAATCGAACATTTCAGGTTGATCAATATCGTAAATATGTTTTTGTTGGTCAAATCTGGTAATTCCCAGTTTTGATGGGTTGTTTTTTAACTTGGCATCTTTGTAATAGGCATTAAATACATCCAAACGGAATCCATCCACTCCCTTATCCAACCAGAATTTAATCATCTCCAGAATTGCCTGAACGACCTTCGGATTTCGCCAGTTTAGATCGGGTTGCTCTTTCGCGAACATATGAAAATAATATTCTTTAGTGAGAGGATCCCATTCCCATCCACTCCCCCCAAATCGTGACTGCCAATTGTTTGGTAAACCATTCTTTTCTGATTTCCCCTTCCAGATATACCAATCACGATATTGATTATCCTTTGATGAACGCGATTCCTGGAACCATTGATGTTGATCTGAGGTGTGGTTTATTACCAAATCCATAATCACACGAATATTGCGTGCATGTGATTGTTGAATGAATTCATCAAAAGCACTCATCCCCCCAAATTTTTGATCTATATCACTATAGTCCGCAATATCGTACCCAAAATCTGCATCAGGGCTGGGATACACCGGCGAAAGCCAAACCGCGTCAATACCCAATTCTTGCAGATAATCCAACTTTGCCGTAATTCCTGGTATATCACCAATTCCATCATGATTGCTATCATTAAAAGACCTGGGATATATTTGATAAATCACCCCGTCTCGCCACCATAAATAATCTGACATACTTTTTCTCCACTAAAAATCAGGTAAATTCAATTTCCTTAATGATTCTATAGGATATTTCAAAAACTTTTGATAGTTTTTAATGAAAATACTATAAAAAAACCTTGATCTGCCCTCGTGAGTATGGTAAAATGTGGATTGCATTACAGAATTTAGAAGACCTCGATGGAAAGTGGGAAGCCCCCACTTTTCTTATTTAGACAGTATTTTTTGTGGGAGAAAAGCAAAGAAATGAGAAATGAATTTACCCTTGCCTTCAATGAGGTGCTGGAAGAAAAAGGACTTCCGCGTGAAATAATAATCAAAGCCCTGGAATCAGCGATGGTTTCCGCTTACAGGCGTTCTGTCAACGCATCAACTGCCCAAATCATTGATGCAAAAGTGGATATGGACACTGGAAAAGTCACAATTTTTGCGGAAAAAGAAGTTGTTGAAGATGTTCAGGACGAACGCACCGAAGTGACTCTTGAAGAAGCTCTCCGGTTTGACAGTGAAGCCGAATTAGGCAGTATGGTTTCAGTAGAGAGCACACCAAAAAATTTCGGTCGGGTAGCTGCTCAAACAGCACGCCAGGTTATTCAACAACGAATTAGAGATGCTGAACGACAAGCCCAATTAGATCATTATGCTGATCAAATTGGTGAAATCATTTCAGGTGTTGTTCAAGCCAGCAATGCACAAGGATTAACCATTGGTCTCGAAATGAAAGCCGAAGGCACCATGCTTCGAAAAGACATGATTCCTGGAGAGCGATTCCATGTTCACGACCGTGTACGTGCTTTAGTTGCTGAAGTGAAAGACAGTAATCGTGGCCCACAAATTTTATTATCACGCACCCACCGCAATTTCCTGCGTAGATTATTGGAAACAGAAGTCCCCGAAATCTACCATGGCATCGTTGAAATTCGATCCATCACCCGCGAACCAGGTCAGAGAGCAAAAGTTGCTGTTTCTGCGACACAATCTGGAATCGATCCAGTAGGAGCCTGTGTTGGGTTACGTGGTGTCAGAATTCAAGCCATCGTACGAGAATTACATGATGAGAAAATTGATGTAATTGAATGGCATCAGGATTCAGCTCAATTCATCGCACGAGCAGTTAGTCCCGCAAAGGTCAGTGGTGTATACCTCAATGATTTTGCCGAAGGTGGAAAAACTGCTACAGTGGTTGTTCCCGAAGACCAACTGAGTTTAGCAATCGGACGTGACGGTCAAAATGCCCGTTTAGCAGCAAAATTAACCGGATGGAGAATTGATATCAAGAGCGTTCAGGAAGCTTCCAGTGATGCGCTTTATCGATTACAAAAAGATGAAGTTCTGGCAGAAATGGCAGAAATTGAAAAAGACAATATGGTTAAAGTCGAAGAATTACTTGCAAAGAAAACTGCAGGCGGCGTTCTAAACATGGAGAGTTTCGACTTCCTGAATAAGTTCGTGGAACGGGTTGAAACCCGCACTTTTATTCGAAGTAAAGAGGAAGAGGAAGCAGAAAAAGGTAGGATGAGATCTTTGCGTGACCAAATCCCGCCCAGTTACTTCCAAACAAGTATTCTCGATTCAGGATTACCAGAGCATGTTAACTACATTCTTCAGGAAGCTGGTTTCAATACTGTTGATGAACTTGTTATGAAAATGTTACTAACACCTGATGATATCTTGCGATTAAACGGTATTGGTCCAAAAGCTATGAAATCCATTCAGGATCTGATGGATGCTCTGCCAGAAAAACTTGAATCCGAAAAGGCAATCGTCGAGACTATTGAAGAAGTTATTGAAGAGCCATTGGCTGAAACAGTTGTTGAAGAACCTGAGGAAATTGTAGTAGTTGAAGAACAAGAAGAACCTTTAGTAGAAATTTCTGAACCAGAAGTTGATGTAGCAGAACCTGTTTCTGAACCTGTTTTGGAAGCCACTCAAATCGACGAAGCTGTTCTAAAGGTTGAACCAGAAGTTGAACGCGAAGAAGGGAATGGAGAAGAAACCAGTCCAGAAGAAGAACTCTCCTTTGATGAACTTTTTGCTCTTCAAGCAACGAATATCGATGTCAACTTTGTTGAAGAAGAAGAGGATGACCTTCTTTCTCCTAATAAAGCGAGCAAAAAGAAAGACAAAAAGAAGAAACGTCATGTTAAAGTTGAATATGATGATGAAGAAGATGTGTTAATTTATCGTAAGATCCATAAACGTGATGATGGAGTGGATTGGGAATAACCTTAATTGATTAACGATGGTGAAAAAAACAAAAGGAAGACGACCTAAACATATACCACAACGGACCTGTGTTGGTTGCCGAGAGATACAGGAAAAGAGAACCCTGATCCGTATAGTTCGGACCGACACAGGAATCGTTATCGATGAGACTGGTAAATTGCCTGGTCGTGGTGCTTATATTCATGATCAAAAAAAATGTTGGCAGGCTGCCATTAAAGGAAAACTTGCTAACGCCTTAAAAACTGAGTTAAATGAAAATGACCGGGAAATTCTAAGAACTTTTATGGAGAACCTTCCGGACACTGCAATACAAGAAGAGCAAGATGGATAAACAATGTAGTTGTTTAAGCTGAAACAAATTTGCAAGAAACGGCTCGAACAGCGCACAGCAATCCTAGGCTCAAGAAGAGTTTGACACTTATGTGCAAAATAGCGTTGGAGGTGCGAAATGAGCGAAAATTTAAAAACATTAGTTTTACCGAATAATATTACGGTACGTGAATTGGCTCAAATAATGGAGACAAGTCCGATTCAAGTCATCAAAGTCCTGATGGCCAATGGAGTGATGGCGAACATCAACCAGCAAGTAGATTTTGATACAGCTGCAATCGTAGCCTCAGAACTTGGTTTCGAAGCAACAATTGAAACATATGAGGAAGAAGAAATTGCTGAAGTTGGCGAAGTTCCCTTTTGGCGCAGAATGATCCTGGATGAAAATCCAAAAGACTTGGTTAACCGCCCTCCTGTAGTTACAATCCTTGGTCATGTTGACCACGGAAAAACGACTCTTTTGGACGCTATCCGACATACAAATGTTGCTGGTGGCGAAGCTGGTGGAATTACCCAGCATATCGGTGCCTATCAGGTTGAACACAAAGGACAATTAATTACCTTTCTAGATACCCCGGGTCATGCTGCCTTTACCGCAATGCGTTCCCGTGGTGCACAAGGAGCGGATATTGTTATTCTGGTAGTTGCCGCAGATGATGGAGTGATGCCACAAACCAAAGAAGCAATTGCCCATGCCAAAGCAGCCAGAGTACCGATCATCGTTGCTCTAAACAAAATTGATCGTCCTGATGCCAATCCTGAATTTGTGAAAAAGCAATTATCTGAAAATGGTTTGGTTCCGGATGATTGGGATGGCGATACGATGGTAGTTCCGGTGTCTGCAAAGCAACGTTCCGGAATTGAAGATCTCCTTGAGGCGATTTTACTCACCTCAGAAGGAATGACCATCAAAGCTAATCCTGGTGGAAAAAAGATTGGTACCATCATCGAAGCTGAAATTGACAAGACCAAAGGTGTCATGGCAACGCTGTTAGTACAGAACGGTAGTGTTAACTCTGGCGATATTGTAGTAGCCGGTACAGCCTATGGAAGAATTCGGGCTATGTTTGATTTCAAAAACAAACCCATTCGAAAAGCAGGTCCCTCCACTCCTATGTTAATCATGGGCATGAATGATGTTCCTCAGGCAGGTGATATCTTTAGAGTAGTAGATTCTACTAAGGAAGCTTTATCGATCGTTACCCAAAGAAAACAAACCGCGAAAGAATTCAAATTTGCTGCGCCAAAAGCTTCATTAGAAGAGTTATTTAGTAAGGTGCAAGCTGGGGTAGAGAAAGAACTCCGGCTCATTGTGAAAGCAGATGTTCAGGGTTCTATTGAACCAATCATGAATTCATTAAAAGATTTAGGTAGTAAGAACATTAGCATCAATATTCTGCATGCTGAAACAGGCAATATTAGTGAGAACGATGTAATGCTTGCAAATGCTTCTTCTGCGATTGTTGTAGGGTTCAACGTAAATGCTGATTCTGCTGCAAAGCGTATGGCAGAGGTGGAAGGCGTATCTATTCGTTTATATAAAATCATTTACCGTCTCATCGAAGATGTGGAAAAAGCACTCAAAGGTATGCTTGAACCTGAATATGTCGATGTCGTGATTGGAAAAGCAGAAGTATTAGCAGTATTTAGAATTCAGAAAATTGGTGCTATTGCAGGTTGCAGAGTGACATCCGGTGAATTTAGAAGAAACGCAAAAGCCAGGGTAATTCGAAATGATGAAGTTGTCCATGAAGGTGAAATTGGATCATTGAAACACGAAAAGGATGATGTTCGAGAAGTACGAACAGGCTTTGAGTGTGGTATCGGGCTTAAAAACTTCAATGAATTCGAAGTAGGCGATACGATCCATTGCTTTGTGAAGGAATTGTCCACTGCTGCATAGAAAGCGAGGTTGAATATGCCATCAAAATTAAGACTTGAACGCATTGGAGATCGTATTCGGCAGGAAATCTCTGAAATGTTAGTTCGACAGGAATTACAGGATCCACGGTTATCCGGTGTTTCCATAACCGACGTGAAAGTTGATCGTGAACTCGCTTTTGCTTCCATTTATGTCTCCGCCCTGGAAGGTAGTGAGCGTTCTAAGGAAATATTGCATGGTTTTGATAGTGCCAGTAGCTATATTCGGAAAATGCTTGCCATGAGAATTGAATTACGTTCATTCCCAAGGTTAAGATTTTTTTGGGACCCGACGCCCGAACGAGCTGATCGTATTGAACAATTATTAGCTACCATTCGTGAAGAGGAAGGCGATTTATCACAAGACATTGAGGAAGATCCATCTGATGACTCTCCCAACGAATGAAAAAATTAACTCATTAATTTACGACGCACAATCAGTTTTAATCGCGGCTCACATTCGCCCTGATGGTGACGCAATAGGTTCGTTGTTAGGGTTAGGGAATGCCTTAATTCAAGCCAAAAAGAAAGTAATCATGGTGTTGAGTGATGGCGTTCCTTCAAATTTCCATTATTTGGTTGGATCCAAATTGGTAAAAAAATCGGTGCTTGATAAAGACTTCTTTGATTTGACAATCAGCTTGGATACATCTGATCTGGAACGCTCCGGGGGTGTTTTTGGCGAGAGAAAAGTCATACTCAATATCGACCATCACATAACCAATACCATGTATGGTAGTTTCAACTACAATGACCCTGATTCAGTTGCTACGTGTGCAATTCTTGCAGAAAAGCTAGAGGATTGGGGATTGGAAATCGACGCAACCACAGCTTCCTTATTACTCACAGGATTAATCACCGACACCATTGGTTTTCGGACTTCAAACATGTCTTCCAAAGCGATGAAAATTACTGCTTCCTTGATGGATAAAGGCGCAAATTTGCCAGAAATTTACCAGGAAGCATTGGTCAATAAAAGCTTTGAACAAATTGTGTATTGGGGCTCAGCTTTAACCAGACTCAAAAAAGAAAAGCAATTGGCATGGACTTCATTATTAATTGATGATAGAAAAGAAGCAGGGTACAATGGAAACGATGATGCTGATCTCAACTCCATACTATCAAGCATCCAGGAAGTATTGGTTAGTATTCTTTTTGTCGAACAACCAGGTGGAAGTGTAAAAGTTTCCTGGCGTGCAAAACC
>CAYSFA010000072.1:0-14773 GCA_964430025.1 uncultured Anaerolineaceae bacterium
GTAAAATGACGAATAATAATACATTATTGCAGGTGGAAAACCTCAAACTCTATTTCAAGGCCGCCAAAGGTGTTGTTCAGGCAGTGGATGGAGTAGATTTCGTGCTTCCCAACAACAAAGCTGTAGTGGTGATTGGGGAATCCGGTTGCGGTAAGAGCTCTATGGCAAAAGCATTATTACGGCTTTTGCCGAAGAATGTTGGTGAATATTCAGGGAAGATCTATTTGAATGGTGTTGACACCATGGCAATGAGTGATGAGAAATATCGTACCGATGTACGCTGGGTACGAATGTCCATGGTGCCCCAAGCTGCAATGAATTCTCTCAACCCGGTGTTGAAGGTTGGCGATCAGGTGGCTGAACCAATTATCGTCCACCATAGTGTCGAAAAAGAAGCTGCTTTGGAACAGGCCAAAACCATGTTCCAACGGGTGGGTGTACCGGTGGATTTCCTGAATCGCTATGCTTTTGAACTAAGTGGGGGGATGCGCCAAAGAGTAGCCATTGCAATGTCTCTTGTGACGGTACCTGATCTGGTGATCCTGGATGAGCCTACCTCCGCGCTAGATGTGTTAACCCAGGCAAATATTATGAATTTGCTCAAACGCATTAAAAAGGAAATTGCCACCAGCTTTATTTTGATTACCCATGATATCTCCACCTCGAGTGAATTGGCCGATGATGTGGTGGTCATGTATGCTGGTCAGATCGTTGAAGTGAGTGATAACCGCCGCTTCTTCACTGCTCCTTTGCACCCTTATTCATCTAAGTTGATGGCTTCGGTTCCTCGATTACGAGGAAAGGAAAAGCCTGACTTTATTACAGGACAACCACCCAGTCTCATTAACCCACCAACGGGATGTCGATTTGCTGATCGCTGTCACAAACGTTTCAGTAAATGTGATCAAGAACCACCAACAGTCAATGTAGATGGCATTTTGGTGAAATGCTGGTTGTACACATAAGGTAGGGAGAGAATATGGCTTCGAAAATTGAAAAAATGGAAACTGAATTCAAATTAAGACCTGTTGACCCGGACACCTTATTATCCATCCAGAATTTGCACGTGTGGTTTGAATTACGAAAATTTGGGTTTGGTCATGCCGGATATGTTCGGGCAGTGGATAATGTTAGCTTTGACTTGAGAAAAAATGAAACAATTGCTCTGGTTGGGGAAAGTGGTTGTGGAAAATCCAGTTTGATGAAAACCATCCTGGGAATCAATGTCCCCACCAAAGGCGATATTTTGTATGAAGGTCGCCAGATGACTAAGTTCTCAAGAAAAGACTGGTCCTGGTATCGCGCCCAGGTAGGGTATGTGCAACAAGATCCTTACGGGGCATTAGCACCATTCATGAATATCAAAACAATCATGGAAGAACCTTTAATTGTCCATGGCGTGAAAGATAAGCAAGAACGTCTGGAGCGAATTCACAAAGCATTTGAAGAAGTGAAATTAACCCCAGTGGATGAATTTTTACCAAAATTTCCACACATGCTCAGTGGTGGACAGCAACAACGTGTGGTTATTGCTCGTGCAATGATTCTCAATCCCAAGTTGCTAGTGGCTGATGAACCAGTCTCCATGCTGGATGCTTCCGTGCGAGTTGAAATTTTGAAATTGCTTCGTAATTTACAGGAAGCTCATGACCTAGGCGTCATTTACATTACCCACGACCTTTCCACGGTTCGCTATTTCTCTGAAAGAATCTTTGTTATGTATGCCGGAAAAGTTATTGAAAAAGCTGGCGTAGATGAACTGGTCAATAATGCTTTACATCCTTACACCCACGCATTACTTGCAGCTACCTCTGATCCGGATGCGAAAAATGTGGATGAATTCCAGGATGTACCCCCAGGAGAACCACCTAGTTTGGTAAAACCACCAGCTGGCTGTCGGTTCCATCCACGTTGCCCAAAGATGATTGCCGGGGTATGTGATGTGGATGAACCACCTGAATTCCAACCGGTGGATAAACATCTGGTATCTTGTTGGTTATATAAATGAAATTCTTAACGCCTGCGCGACTACTTCTGATTGCCCTATTCCTACTTATCTTAGGAGTGGTCTTACCATTCCTGATGGTAATGGAAGTAATTCCATCCACTTTTTTCTTGAATTTACTTTCATTCCTTTTCTCATTATTGGGGATTGTGATCGGGGTGATCGGGTCTGCGTACTACGTGAGAATCAAAAGAATTGACCAATAATTAGTAAAATTGAAAAAAACATTCCGGAATTTTCGGAATGTTTTTTTATTTCCAACAAGCGCTTCTGCTATAATAAATATCATTCTTAGCAATGAGATTTCAACAAATGAACTTCCCAGGTTGGAAGGATTTCAGCTATGGCAATAACAAAAATCTTAATAATAGATGATTCATTTGAGATTACACGAGTCCTTCGGTCAGCGATTTATACCTTGGATCCCAAAATTGAAGTACTGGTGACCCCTTCGGCGGAAGAAGCAATGCTGGAAATCTCGCGAGGTGATCTAGACCTGATTATTACTGATATTCGGTTACCAGGTATTTCCGGGTTGGAATTATTAAGAAAAATCAAATCGCAACATCCACTGGTAAAAATTATCATGATGTCCGGTATCCGGGAAGAGAATATTGATGAACAAGCAAAAGATTCAGGTGCAGATATTTTTCTTCCGAAACCTATTGAAATGCCAGTCTTTCTCGATACTGTCAGCAAGATTCTTGGGTTAAATCAGGCCAAACCTGAAACAACAAAGGACATGATCCCAAAAATAGAGTTGAAGTATGAAAATGATTATGAAAAGAACCTGGCTGAGTCCTTGACCTCCATCCGAAAAGAGGTTTCTGCCAGCCATGTCTGGTTATTGAGTGAATTCGGTCGTTTAGCCGCACAATCATCAGAAACGGAAATAGAGGAGTTTGAAAGAAAATGGGCTCCTTTGGTAATGCCAATTATCTCTGCAACTGAGAACTTTTCACAAACATTGCATGGGAAACGCTCAGACAGATCCGTGATCTGTATTGGACTTGTTGACCATGATGTATATTTGGTTCCCGTCGGAGATTACGCGTTGGTGATTCGTGTTCCTGTTGGACGAGGAACAAAACGAACACCAATTATCGTTGATGTTCTGCTGGAATATCAGCAAGAACTTATTTCCATTTTGAATCGTATGGGCGTTCTACCACTGGAAGAGGAATTTTTACATTTGGATGAAATGGATGAGTCCCAATTGGTGAATGCTTTTGTTAAAGAGGACGAGGAAGAAAACGACTTAAAAGCCTTATTGGCGGCGAAGTCTGATTTATTGGAAGTTGACCAATTTTGGAGTGACGCGGAATTACATGCTGCTTATGATCTTGATAATCCTGAAATCTTATCGTTTGATCAAGCTGCGAAATTGGGGTTAATTCCCGATGAGGAAGATGAATAAACCCATCTCTAAATTATTCTGGTAGAATCAAAAAAATTGTGTTAGAATCGTTCCTTGCCTGAGAGCACTGGGGCGTGGTGCAATGGCAGCACACCAGACTTTGGATCTGTGGATCCTGGTTCGATCCCGGGCGCCCCAGCCTATTTTTTTGTGAAAGAAAGCAATGCGCTCTAAACGTAAAAAACCTAAAAGTACCATTCCCGACTCAGTTGAGCTTGATATGTCATGGGATCATGACATAGAAGGCTCTTTTGATTTAAAAACATATTGTATAAAAGAGGGGAAAATAACCAATCTAAGAGGAAATTCGATATGGAAATAGCATCGATTGTTTTGGCGGCGGGGAAGGGTACCCGTATGAAGTCAAACCTGCCCAAAGTACTGCATCCAATTTGTGGCAAACCAATGATCAATTATGCCGTAAACGCTGCAAAACTGAGTGGAGCAAAGGTAAATGTGGTAGTCATTGGGCATGGAGCTGATGCTGTCAAAGAAACTCTGGGGGAGGAAACTCAATTTGCAATCCAAGAAGAACAATTGGGTACGGGGCATGCTGTTCTATCAGCCAAAGACGCAATTTCACCTGATGCGGAATTAATATTAGTTACCAATGGAGATATGCCATTATTAACGGAAGCAACCCTTCGTGGACTAGTCGAGACGCAAAAATCAAACTTTGGCCCGATCTCCTTGTTGACCATGCTGTCAGAAGCACCGCTTGGTTTTGGGAGAATTGTTCGTGGGGTAGATGATTCGGTATTAGCAATCGTTGAAGAAGTACAATGCACTCCAGATCAATTGAAGATCAATGAATTAAACGTCGGTGCGTATTGTTTCGACGCTGCATGGTTATGGCAATCTCTACCAAAATTACCATTATCTCCGAAAGGCGAATATTATCTTACCGATGTGGTTGGTTTGGCAGTGCAGGAGGGAAAACGTGTAGCAGCGATCCAAATGAAGGATAATCGTGAAGCTTTGGGAATCAATACACGGGTTCATCTGGCAGAAGCGGAAGCGGTGATGAAACATCGTATTCTGGAACGCCATATGTTGAATGGAGTGACCGTGATTGACCCGCAAAGCACCTATGTGGAAGATACGGCAGAAATAGGGATGGATACAGTATTACAACCTAATACCTTTATTCGTGGAAAAACAACGATTGGGGATGATTGTGTGATTGGCCCTAATTCCATCATTACAGACACAAAAATCGGTAACCAATGCACCATTCTGGCAGCAGTCCTGGAAAAAGCTATTGTAGAAGATGGTGTGGATATGGGTCCGTTTGCCCGATTACGGAAAGGTGCTCATTTAGGACCACATGTACATATGGGTAATTTTGGTGAGGTTAAAGATTCATACCTGGGAGAAGGAACGAAAATGGGTCATTTCTCCTATATTGGTAACGCCACGATTGGAAAAGATGTCAATATTGGGGCAGGCACGATTACCTGCAATTATGATGGAGAGAAGAAACACCCGACAAAAATTGGTGATCGGGTATTTATTGGGAGTGATACCATGTTGGTAGCCCCATTAACCATTGAAATGGATGCCCGTACTGGGGCGGGAGCTGTGGTAACTAAAGATGTTGCTGCAGGGGATATAGTGGTTGGAGTACCAGCAAAACCTTTGAGGAAAAAAGAATAAGTGAACAATTATTTGTGGATTATCTTTGTTTTATTGCTCGTGTTGGATTTTCTGTTTTCGATTGTACGTTCCAGTTTATTAAATAGTCGCCCAATGCAACTCATCGGGATGCGAGAAGTGAATCCGGATGGGGTGGAAAAAGCCTTGTCCGTTTTAGATAAGAAACGCTTAAGAGTTTCATTACGGATCAGCATGATTTTGATGCATTTTCTATTGAGTGCCTTCTTTTATCTGGTCATTATTAATTTGATTCCTAGAATCGCCATCTGGGCAGTTTTCTTAATTCTGATCTTTGGTGCATTATTATTACTCTTAATTGAATTTGCCTTGGAAGGAATGGTTTTACAGTCACCTGAAAAATGGGCGATCCGAGTTGCCGGAGTAGGGGATGGTATGCGGGTGGTTCTATCACCAATTTCTGCCCTGATGATGGCAGTTCTAGGATCATCAGAGAATTTGGAACAACGACTTGGTCCTGTCACAGAAGAGGAGATTCGCACATGGGTCAATACTGAACAAGGTGAGAGTGGCCTGGAAAAAGATGAACGTGAAATGATTTATTCCATATTCCAATTTGGCGAAACCTTGTGTCGTGAAATTATGGTGCCAAGAATTGATATCACAGGGCTGGATGTGGATTCCAATGTGCAGGATGCAATCGACATTTTTAATAATTCCGGTCATTCACGGGTGCCTGTTTTTGAAGAGACAATTGATGAAATTATCGGTTTGTTATATGCAAAAGATTTATTACGCACCGATCTAACCGAAAAGGAAAAAATTGATATTCGTCCATTCTTACGAAAGGCTTATTTCATTCCGGAATCAAAGAATGTGGATGAGTTGCTGCGAGAGATGCAAGCGCAGGGTGTTCACATGGCCATCGTGGTGGATGAGTATGGCGGTACCGCCGGGGTGGTGACCCTGGAAGATATCGTGGAAGAAATTGTTGGAGAAATTCGCGACGAATATGACCAGGGGGAAGAGCTTGAATTTCAGCACGTTTCAGATGATGAAGTTATATTTTCCGGTCGAATTGACCTGGATGATGTTTATGATATTTTAGGGGTTGACCTTACCAACGATATGGCTGACACCCTAGGTGGGTATATCTATGGTCAGATCGGACGTGTTCCCATTGGTGGTGAACAGATAAAAGTCGATGGCTGGTTGTTGACTGTCTCTCAAGTGAGTGGGAGAAGGATTCGCCAGGTATTGGCAAAACGTGTGGGTCATATAGAAGAAGAGATTAATGAAGATTAATGAAGAACAGAAGAAAAGCTTGATCGAAACTGCCATCAGTGCAAGACGTTGGGCTTATGTGCCTTATTCCCATTATCCGGTTGGTGCAGCAGTCCTCACTGATTCTGGAAAAATTTACGATGGGGTAAATATTGAAAGCGCTGCTTACCCTACTACAGTGTGTGCGGAACGAGTGGCAATTTTCAAAGCGGTGTCTGAAGGGGAAAGAGCATTTGAAGCGATAGCAGTGGTGACAGACAATGCTGGCAGCCCCTGCGGTTCCTGTCGACAGGTGATGGCTGAATTCGGGTTGGAGACACTGGTTATTATTGCGGATGCCGAAGGCATCGTGCGTCTTGAATCCACTGTAGCCGAGCTATTACCTGGCGCATTTACCCCAAAGGATTTACCTTCTTTATAGGGTAACCTTATGTCAAATCGTGAGCGCAGTCGACGTGTAGAAGCATTGATTCTGCGTCATCAACGTTGGGGGGAAGCTGACAGAATTCTGACCATTTTCTCAAAAGAGAGTGGAAAATTAAGAGTGATTGCCAAAGGGGTACGCAAAACAACCTCCCGTAAGGCGGGGCATGTTGAACTTTTCATGCAAACTGCTTTGCAATTAGCCCAGGGCAGAGATTTTTGGATTCTTACGCAGGCTGAAGCAATAAATTCTTTTTTACCTTTACGGGAAGATTTGCAACGTATGGGTGTTGCTTCCTATGTGATCGAATTGCTGGATAAGTTCACCTATGAGGATGGGCCGAATCCTCAGCTGTATAAATTGGCAGTGGAAACACTGGAACGGTTAACCACAGATGCTTCTGTATTTGTGGTTTTGCGATATTATGAAATGCGAATATTGGATATATTGGGATATCGACCTCAATTATTTCAGTGTATTGGTTGTCAGGCGGACATCAAAGCGGAAGATCAATATTTCTCTGCCTTGGTGGGTGGGGTAATCTGCCCACAGTGTGCCCATAAATATGAAGATTTACGCAAAATCAGCGTATCCGCCTTGAAATATTTACGTCATTTTCAGAGAAGCACATTTCAAGAAGCGCTGGCTGCTTCGCCGGATAGTGGTGTGGCACAGGAAACTGAACGGATTATGCAATGGTATCTCACCTATATTCTGGAAAGAGCTATAAATTCCCAAATTTTTCTTCAACAAATTCGCAAACCATAACAGGAAAAATTCAACCATAATCAATGGGGAGCACTGCAAGCTTACTATGTAATTGATTGGTATAATAATGCCACGATTTAGCAAGTAAGTTTTGAAGACCTGTGCGTTGGAGGAACAATGAGCCTGGATTTTCAGTCTATCATCTTGAAGTTGCAGCAATTTTGGAACGAGCAAGGTTGTCTTATCTGGCAACCGTACTATACCCAGGTAGGGGCAGGTACGATGAATCCAGCCACCTCCTTACGCGTGTTAGGTCCGGAACCCTGGAAAGTAGCTTATGTCGAACCCTCCGTTCGACCGGATGATGGTCGTTATGGAGAAAATCCTAACCGGTTGCAAATGCACACTCAGTTCCAAGTGATCTTAAAACCTGATCCGGGAAATCCGCAGGAGATATATTTGAAATCATTGGAAGCATTGGGAATAAACCCAGCTGAACATGATATTCGCTTTGTGGAAGACAATTGGGAATCCCCGGCGTTGGGTGCCTGGGGGTTGGGTTGGGAAGTCTGGTTGGATGGACAGGAAATTACCCAATTCACTTACTTCCAACAAGCCGGGGGAATGCCGATGGACCCTGTTGCAGTGGAAATCACCTATGGGCTGGAACGGATTGCCATGGCTTTGCAAAAGGTAAGTGATTTTAAGAACATTCAATGGAACGTTGATCGCACTTATGGGGATGTGCACCTCAAAGGCGAACAGGAGCATAGCAAGTATTATTTTGAAGTTGCTGATGTGGATCGTTTTCGTCAAATGTTTGATCTGTTTGAGAAGGAAGCCAATGAAGCTTTGAATTTGGGGTTGGTGCTTCCTGCTCACGACAGTGTTTTAAAATGTTCACATACATTCAATGTGTTGGATACCCGCGGCGCAATTGGCGTAACGGAACGACAGTCTTTGTTTTCACGAATGAGAGAAATATCCCGAAAAGTTGCGGAAGCTTATTACCAGCAACGCGAAGCCATGGGCTTCCCATGGAAGGTAACATCTGATCAGGAATCATCTGACCATTTCACCGAAAAAACTTTGGAAATTGACCCATCAAAATTAGATGGCAAAGCTTCTTTCTTGTTCGAAATCGGTTGTGAAGAACTACCAGTGTCTGATTTGAAGTCAGTGCTGGCTCAATTGAAAGAACGCATTCCCTCATTACTGCAAGAATTGCGACTTTCCCATGGTGCTATTCAGGTGGCAGGAACACCGCGACGGTTGGTTGTTTCCGTAGAGGGCCTTGATCGCAAACAAAGTGATCTCCTTCAGGTTGTCAAAGGCCCACCTGCTGAAAGGGCATTTGATGCGGATGGTAAACCTACCAAAGCCGCCGAAGGGTTTGCCCGAGGGAAAGGGGTGGATGTTTCAGCCTTGGAAGTATCCGAGATTGATGGTGGTCGTTATGTAACCGTACAAGTTCATCAAAAAGGGCAGCCTACACTTCAGATCCTTGCACAAGTCTTACCGGAATTGATTGCTGCCTTAAAATTTGATAAATCCATGCGATGGAATAGCTCCAATGTGGCCTTTTCCCGGCCGATTCGTTGGCTGGTAGGGTTACTAGGAGATCAATTGATTCCATTCACCTATGCCGGATTAAGTAGTGCCAAACAAACCCGAGGGTTGCGTTTCCAGGAACCGGAAATCCTGGATATTGACACTTCTGATCAATATTTTAAGAAATTAAGGTACCAGAAAATTATTCTGGATGTGCAAAAGCGAAGAGATTTGATCGAAGAGCAGGTGAAAGAAAAAATAAAATCCTGTGGTGGCGCAGACCATCGTATTGAAAATGACCTTTTGGACGAAGTTACTATGATGGTTGAGTCGCCGACTGCTTTCGTCGGGGCTTTTGAAGAAGAATATCTGAAATTACCTCCTGAAGTTTTAATTTCCGTGATGAAAAAGCATCAACGCTACTTCCCAGTATTTGACCAGAATGGGGAATTGATGAAATTCTTCATTGGTATTCGCAATGGAAATGAAGAACATTTAGACCAGGTGGTTGATGGCAATGAACAGGTGGTAAGAGCACGTTTTGCAGACGCATCTTTCTTTATTAAAGAAGATTTACGGAGCAGTCTGGCAGAAGTCAGGGCTAACTTATCAGGTCTGACCTTCCAATATAAACTGGGGTCAATGTTGGATAAAACGGAAAGAATTGAAAAAATTCTGCCCAACCTGATCAAGTTCTTTGATTTGTCAGAGAGTGAAGGACGTGTCGCTAAACGGGCTGCGCACTTATGTAAATCCGATCTCGTCACCCATATGGTGATTGAAATGACTTCCTTGCAAGGGGTGATGGGTAGATTTTATGCCACAAAATCAGGTGAACCTGAAGAAGTGGCCAAGGCTATTTATGAACATTACCTGCCGCGATATTCTGGTGATCAAGTTCCTTCTACCCGATCTGGTTTTGTCATAAGCCTGGCTGACAGGTTGGATACCCTGGCTGGCCTATTTTCTGCTGGTATGGCACCGACTGGTACCAAAGATCCATTTGCACAACGAAGAGCAGCATTAGGATTGGTACAAATGTTGATTGCCTGGGATTTGGATTTCGATTTACGAGAAGGTTTGAAATTAGCATCCCTGGCTTTGCCGATTGAGATGAGCCCAGCAGATTTTGATGCCTGTTTGGAATTTATTACTGGGAGATTGAATAGTTATCTTCTGGAACAAAGCTATAAATATGATGTGGTTGGCGCAGTGCTGGCTGCCCAGGGTTTTAATCCTGCTGCGACTGTGCGTGCCATAAAGACTCTGACGGATTGGATTAATCGCTCAGATTGGGAAAAAATCCTACCAACCTACTCACGATGTGTCCGTATTACACGTGGTTATGAGACAGTATTCCCAGTGAGCCCAACTTTGTTACAGGAAGATTCAGAACGTGAATTATATGCCGGGTTAGTTTCGGTCTCTAATTTTGAGCGACGTCCAGGATCGATGGCAGATTTCTTCCATATTTTCATGCCATTAATGCCAGTGATCAATCAATTTTTCGATGAAGTATTGGTCATGGCAGAAGACCAGGCAACCCGCGAGAACCGGCTGGGTATGTTACAGCGAATCGCATTGTTGGCACAGGATGTGGCAGATTTCTCCTTGCTTGAAGGATTTTAAACACTAGTAAAATCAGAAAACCCGAATCGTCAACAGAAATTCTTTTCTGGTATAGAATCAACTCGAGGTAAGGATGTCCACAATTGATGAGATTAAAAGCCGGATAGATATTATTGATCTTGTATCCGAAACGGTGAAATTGCGCCGTTCCGGAAAGAATTACCTCGGGTTCTGCCCATTCCACGACAACAAACGCACGCCTGCTTTTGTGGTATTTCCCGATTCGGGCACCTGGCGATGTTTTGGCCAATGTAATGAAGGTGGCGATATCTTTAAATACGTGATGAAAAAAGAAGGCTGGGATTTCACGGAGACAATTCGCCATTTAGCCGAGAAAGCCGGCGTAGAATTACAGCCTCAAACAGAAGAACAAAAAGAACAAGATGAACAGTATGACCGCTATCGTCAATTACTGGAAGAAGCGGTTACCTTTTATCAACACCAGCTTTTACAAGCCCCGGAAGGGAAGTTTGCTTTAAATTACCTCCTGCAAAGAGGAGTCACTCGTGAAACCATCGAAACCTTTGGGTTGGGATTTGCCCCTGCTTCGTGGGAGTTGACACACCAGTATTTTTTGGGAAAAGGTTATGCAGAAGCTGACCTGATTGAAGCTGGATTGGTTTCTCAACGCGAAGGTGGTGGGGTGTATGACCGCTTTCGTAACCGCCTGATGTTCTCGATTCGTGATATGAACGGACGAATGTCCGGTTTTGGGGCAAGGATTCTTGATCCAAATGATGTGCCCAAATACCTGAACTCTCCCCAGACACCACTTTTTGACAAGGGACGAATGCTATACGGCTTGAACTTAGCCAGAAAAGCGATTCGTGCTGAAGATCAGGTGGTAATTGTGGAAGGTTATATGGATGTGATTCTGCCTTATCAGGCAGGCTTTATGAATAACGTCTCCCCGATGGGAACAGCACTCACAGAAGACCAGATGCGTCTCTTAAAACGCTTCTCCCGCAGGATTATCCTGGCGTTGGATGCAGATGCTGCCGGGGAAAAGGCAACCTTAAGAGGTCTGGAGATTGCCCGCCAGGCATTGGACCATAGCGAAGAGATCAGTTTCAACCCACGTGGTTTGCTGCGCTACGAAGCGCGTTTGGAAGCGGATGTAAGAGTTACCACAATTCCTGAAGGGATGGACCCGGATGAGATTGTGCTGCGGGATCCAGAGGAATGGCGAAAAATCATTGACTCTGCCAAACCGATTGTCATTCATGTTATGGAGACGCTGGCTAGTCAGAAAGACCTGGATGACCCGAAAGTTAAGCGTGAAATTGCTACCCAGGTTTTACCATTGATTGAAGATATTCCCAATTCAGTGGAACGTGATGCCTATCGCCAACGTCTGGCGCGCCTATTGAAAGTAGACGAGAGGGCGTTGGTAGGTGATGGAAGTTCTGTGAGAACGACATCAAGTACACGCAGAAAATTGAAAGAAGCGCAGGCTGTTTTAGTTGATCAGAGAACAGTATCAAAAACCAGTGAGCAACTTGCCCTCTCTCTGGAGAAGCACTGTATCCAACTACTGCTGCTGGATCCTGAGTGGTTACAAGTAATAGACCGTACTCTACAAAAAAATGGGCTTAACAGGTTGGATGTGACCGATTTTGAACAATCGGATTACCAGATTTTGTCGCGTTTGATTATCCAATCGCTGGAACAGGACCGTTTGGAACCGATGGAATACTTACTAAATAATATTCCAGAAGAATTGACTGCGTTGGTGGAAGAAATGCGCAACGATTCTCGCTTTGAAAAGACTACACCACAGAAATTACAAGAAGATCTGGTACGTAGCATTATGAAGTTACGCCTGGTAAGAGTGAATGAGGGGCTTCAACAAATGCGGTTTTTAATGGAAGATATGCAGGAAGCAGGAGAAACAGGTTTGAATCCTTACCAGGATAATATGATGCATTACACCCTTGTGCGAGCGCGACTTGACCTTGCATTGGGGCGTATGATTCAACTTGATTAAAAATAAATTATGGTATAAATAATCGTATGCCCAAAAAGAAGACGCCGCCAAAATTGAATATTGATGAATCTGATCTTACCAATGAGATCGTCAACGAGGAAACTTTTGACGAGATGGAAGGTGTTGGAGAGGTAAAACCTACCAAACCGAAGAAACAAACCCGTGGGCGTGGTAAGAAAAAGGTTGAAGAAGTAGTTGATAATGAGGATCAAGCAGACTGGAAAAGTGAGGATCAAGCAGACACGGATTCAGTCCCTGAAGATGAAGATGAAGCTTTAGAAGATCCCATAGAGATTTTAGATGCTGCTGTATCCGGTGATTTATCAGAAGATCCGGTTAGATTGTATTTAAAAGAAATTGGGCGGATCGATTTGCTGGACGCGGATAGTGAATTTCGCCTGGCTGCTAGAATCGAAGCGGAACGATTGTTGGACCAGATCATCATCACTTCGGAATTTGATAAGAGTGCGTCGGATTATTACAAATCGATTTATTTAACAATCGTTGATACTTTGTATGAATCCTGGAAAGAATTTCTTTCAAAAGTGGATACGCTAGGCCATGGAGAAGCCCCGGATATAGATCTGGTTTTGCTGGAGTCACAATTATTACGTAATACCTGGCAGGCAGATGAACCATCCTATTTAAGATCATATCTGGATAATGGTTTGTGGGGGAAAGATAATGATTGGGATGGGTTGGTACAACATGCCTTTAAAAGCTTTTTATGTTTGTACTTATTGCCCGAAAACACATCACAACACCTCATTCATTATTTACAGGAAAAGAAAAAATTACCGCGGCGGAGTTCCTTTGATAAATATCTGCCAGTGGAAGATGATTTAGTACGTGAGATGGATCAAGTGCGTTGGTTGGGGGAAGATGCCAACCAGAGTCTCATTCGAGCGAATCTACGATTGGTGGTCAGTATTGCCAAACGTTATTTAGGACGAGGTATCTCCTTCCTGGACCTTATTCAAGAGGGAAATCTGGGGTTGTTACGCGCGGTAGCAAAGTTTGACCCAACTCGTGGGTTCAAGTTCAGCACCTACGCCACCTGGTGGATCAGACAATCAATCAGCCGATATATTGCCGAACAAGCCAGGACTATTCGTATTCCAGTACATTTGTTTGAAGCAATCACTCGTTTGCTGCGTGTGCAGAGAACCCTGGTTCAAAAATATGGCCGAGAACCAACTCATGAAGAACTGGCATTAGAATCCGGTTTCTTGTCCGAACAGGATGTGATAGAAATTGCACATTGTCGTAAGTTGGAAATCCCGCTCGATTTTGACTTGCAAAATCGCTGGTTAACTGCCACAGCAAAAGTACAGCGTATTCTGCAATCTGCTGAAGAGCCGGTTTCTTTGGAAAGACCCGTGGGGGATGAAGACAGCAGCCAATTGGGTGATTTCATTGAAGATGATGATGCTCTGGAACCGATGGATGCCGCTGCCCGTGAAATGCTACGCGAACAGGTGCAGAACGCGTTAGGAGCATTATCTGAACGCGAACGACAGGTGTTGGAATTGCGTTTTGGTCTGATCGATGGAAAAGACCATACCCTGGAAGAAGTGAGCCGCTACTTCAACGTAACCCGTGAAAGAATTCGCCAGATAGAAGCGAAAGCGTTAAGAAAATTACGACATCCAACCCGTAGCCGGCATTTACGCGAATATCTTTCCTGAGAGCCTTCTTCCCATTGATGTGTGATTTGGTATAAAATCCTATCATGCTGTTAACCTATCCATTGATTGATCAGTTTCGATTCCTGGCTGTCGCGCTGGTGGTACTTTTTCTCCCAGGGCTCGTTTGGCAGTTAATCTTCAAGAAAGATCAGCGTGACATACTGGAGCAAGCCGCGGATGCCTTGGGGCTGAGTATTTCATTCATGGCTATCCTGGCAATGTTGTTCTTTTATGCGCGGATTAGGTTTGCTGGGTGGCTGATAGGAATCATTGTTTTCCTGTTGGTGGTGATCGGTATTTTTATAATCATCAGAAAGCGAATTCGCTGGAATCGCAACTTCCTCTTCCTGCTGGGTGCATTCCTGGTGCTGGGTCTGATAATTGTTTTTCGCCTTTATCAGGCAAGAGAACTTGCTTTTCCAGCCTGGGTGGACTCAGTTCATCATGTGTTGATCACCCAGAAAAT